>JAVWEG010000092.1:0-6146 GCA_036641735.1 Oscillospiraceae bacterium | reverse complement strand
GGTAAGCATTGGCAATATAATTGCGAGAGGGATAAGCAATATTATTTTACGCAGCAATGCCAAAAACAAACTGGTTTTTGCCTGCCCAAGAGACATAAATGTGGTTTGACACGCCATTTGCGCGCCAAATGCCCATATGCCTGCCATAAAAATAGGCATTACTTTAGTAACAAGCGCTATCAGCTCTGCCTTAGGTGTAAACATACGTGCAAATATAGCAGGGAAAAACACTACAAGCAAGCAGCATATTACGGTGATAGTAAGAGTGGTGCGCAATAATAAAAAGAATGTTTTGCGCACGCGGTCGTACTTACCTGCGCCGTAGTTGTAGCTCATTATCGGCTGTACACCTTGTGTAATGCCCTGAATTGGCATTACTATCATCTGCATAATGCTTTGGATAATCGTCATACTGCCTACGTACAAATCTCCGCCATAGCTTTGCAAGCCACGGTTAAGCACTATACTTACAAGGCTTTCGGTGCTTTGCATAATAAACGGAGCTATGCCGAGTGCGGCAACAGAGCCGATTATTTTTTTATTAAGCCTTATATTTTCAATACGGATTTTTAATCCCGATTTTTTGCCAAACAAAAATGCCAGCACCCAAATAGCGCTTACAGCTTGCGACATAATAGTGGCGAGCGCAGCACCCTTTACTCCCATATCAAATACAAAAATAAATACAGGATCAAGCACTATATTGATAATTGCACCTATAAGCACGCTTAGCATAGCCGTGGTAGCGTGACCCTGTGCGCTGATAAAGGTGTTTAGCCCAAGCGCAAGCTGCACAAACACAGTGCCTATAAGGTAAATGGTAAGGTAATCGGTAGCATATCCGATAGTGTCGGCGGATGCTCCGAATGCCAATAATAATGGCCGCTTAAACACTAAAAATATTGCAGTAAGAGCTACCGATAATATTAAAAGCAAGGTAAAGCAATTGCCAAGTATTTTTTCGGCACCCTTGCGGTCTCCTGCGCCAAGCCTGATAGATGCAAGCGGTGCGCCGCCCATACCTGCAAACGCGCTAAATGCTGATATCAGCATAAGAATAGGAAAGGTTACACCCACCCCGGTTAGGGCAAGCGAGCCGATTTCCGGAATATTGCCTATGTAAATACGGTCTACAATATTGTATAATACATTGATAAATTGTGCTGCCACTGCAGGCATAGCAAGGCGCACCATTAGCTTTGGGATGCTCTCGGTCCCGAGCTGATCATCTTTACTGATTGTTGCCAAATTAAAACGCTCCCTTTATATAAAATAACATATTAAAACACGGTGCAGCTTTGCTGCAATGTTTTCTCAGGTGTCAAAATCTATAATTTTTAACACTATATTGTTATTGTAACATAAAAGAAGCGTAAATTATATAATGTAATTGTTAACTTTACATTGGAGGCTCGGGTATAATTATCGCAGCAACGATATATGCCAAAATTCCCGAGCCTGCGGCGATACATAGCAGAACAAATGCAAGACGTACAAGCGTTGGATCTATATTAAAATATTCGGCAATTCCTCCGCACACACCGCACAACATTCTATGCTCACGCGCTTTATATAGTCTTTTTTCGTTCATTATTAAATCCTCCTAAAATTATCACATTAAGATATTTCTACGTTCCCCATACCGCAATTTATTGCAAAAAACCGTTTCGCCCCTTTATTATGCTCGGCATCTCCAATTAGGCTGACGTTTTCATTTAATACGCTGACATTGCCCATACCAACATCGGCGCTATAGCCTATGTCGGAGCTGTCTGTAAGGGAGATAGAGCAGTCACCCATACCGCAGTCGATTGAAGTTTTGCCCTGTAAATCACCGTTAAGCTCAAACGAAGCCATTCCTACGGTAATATCTGTATCGCCCTCGCAAATAAAGCCGTCTAATATCATTTCGCCTGCACCTGCGTTTAATACAGCACTTTCAGCGCGTAAATCGGTAGCTTTTAATGAGCCTGCACCGATATTAAGGCTTATATCGTCAAAGGTTTTGTTCTTAGGCACTGTGATATACACTTTGGAATGGATATCGTTTCCAATTAAACCTATGTTTTTATTGGGCATATCAAACACTAATTTGTCGCCTTGAATATGGCTGTTTACAGATGCGTTTCCGTCTATTCGCAGCTCAAATTTATCGCCCTCGGTGATAATTGCTTCCACCGCGCCAAGCTCTACACTAAGGCTGTTTATATCATCATTGCCTACGTCAAGCTCTTTTTTTGTGTTATCGCTATAGCTTTGTGCATCATTGCTGTTGTGGTGAGAATTGCCTATATTAAAAAAATTCATTCGCCAACCGTTATATTCGTGGCTTTCGCTTCCTATTTCGTCGTAATGAATACCGCTTTGGTCAAAATAGACATTGTGAAATTGACCGCCGAAACAAAATCCGATTATGCCAAGCACTATGCCTACAGTTACTAAAAATGCAGCAGTTAGGCACATACCTTTCATAAATCCCTTCATTAGTCGTTCCTCCTTTTGCCAAATATGCTTTTAAACAAATTGCCTATACATCTGCCTACAAACGGAATACCTTTGCCTATAATAAAGCACATTCCTGCTGTAATCAAAACGCCAATACCTGCCAGCACTAAGCCTGCGCCCGACATTACAAAGGCGGAGCTAAATGAGACGGAGAGCATCGTTATTCCGGATATAACAAATGCAATTCCTGATATTATTAATGCTATGCCCACAATAAAAAATGCAAATATTATAGCAATACCTGCCACTAATAATCCAAATGCCGCACCGACAATGCCTATCCAAAGAGGGAAGGTAACTATTGCAAGCAACACAAGTAATATTGTGCGGCTTGAATTATTAGGCGCAGTAGAATTATTTACAACATTGTGCTTTACCTCATCGGCGGTGCGCAAAGGCTCGGGTACATTGCCGCAATTAGCCTTAATGCTTGCGGCTACTTTGGCAGCACTGCCAAGCTCCGATATAACGGTTTGCTCGTTTTCTTCGCCTGCATCCTCAAAATATTCGCTATAATAGTCTATAGCGGCATCTCTTTCTTCGCTCGTTATACTTGCAAGCTCTACTTTTAATTCCGCTAAATAATCCGCTTTATTCATTATTAATACCTCCGAACAGCACTAAATCTATTTTTTCCTCATACGCTCGCCACTCGGCGCGGTATTCTTCAAGCTTATGAACTCCTGCTTGTGTCAAACGATAATATCGTCTGTTTCGTCCACCAAACTCTTGGTCGTAAGTATCAAGGCACCCGTCCTTTTGCAGCCTTCGCAATACCGGATATAAGGTGCTTTCCGATACGTCCATTACTGTGCGCACGTCGTGAGTGATTTTGTATCCATATGTGTTTTCACTGCTCACTACGCTTAGCACCAGTGCGTCTAATAATGGCGCACCTGTATTAAAAGACATTATGTCATCTCCGTTTCTTTATGTTTATACATTGCATCTTTAACAATATTATATGGCATATAATATTGTATGTCAATAGTTTTTAAAAAAAACAGTAAAAAAATATGCCATACAAAATGCGTTTGCATCTTATATGGCATATTTTGTAAACATATTATTCCACTACAGTAATTGTTTTTATTACCACAGGCTCTTTTGGCTTATCGCCGCGGTCGCATTTTACAGCGGCTATTTCGTCCACTACTTCTATACCGTTTACCACGCTGCCAAATGCCGCGTATTCGCCGTCAAGATGTGTGGCATCCTTGTGCATTATAAAAAATTGGCTGCCTGCGGAATCAGGATTGCCGCTGCGTGCCATACTGATAACACCGCGAGTGTGCTTTATGGGGTTATCCACACCGTTTGCCTTAAATTCACCCTTTATATTCCAGCCTGGGCCGCCCATACCTGTACCGTCAGGGCATCCGCCTTGTATCATAAAATTTGGTATTACGCGATGAAAAGTAAGCCCGTCATAGTATTTGCTGTTCACAAGCTTCAAAAAATTTTCCACTGTAATAGGGGCTGCATTTGCATCAAGCTCGATGTCTATTGTCTTATCGTTTGCCATTGTTATTCTAATCATTTTTTTTGCTCCTTAATATTTATATAAATTTTATTATGGTGGTTTCGTGATATTCCTCACTCGGGGATAGTGTCACACTTGGAAACTCAGGATGTGACGGTGAGCAGGGATAATGCTGTGTCTCTAAGCAAAAGGCACTGTAATCGGCATAGGGCGCATTGCTTTTGCCATTAATACCGTCATTGCCTAGAAAATTGGCGGTGTATAGCTGCAAAGCAGGCTGAGTAGTATACAGCTCCATAATTATAGATTTATCGCTGCTTTTAGCTTTTGCGGCAAGGCTTAATTCACCCAAATCTTTATTTAAAATAAAATTATGGTCGTAACCCTTTGCTTGTGTTAGCTGATAATAAGGCTCATTAATGTCTTTGCCTATCGCCTTAGGCGATGTAAAGTCCATCGGAGTATCCTTTACAGGCAATATGCGCCCTGTAGGGCAATTTTGAGTGTCACTCTCGGTAAAAGTATTGCTTGCCAGCCATAAATTTTGCGACAGCGCATCGCCCTTTCCATCAAGATTAAAATAGCTGTGATTTGTAAAATTTACCACTGTTAATTTATCGGTAGTAGCTCTATAATCCATTACAAAAGCGTTTTGATCTGTTAAAGTGTACGATACTGTAATATTTAGCGTTCCCGGGAAACCGTCCTCACCGTCAGGGCTTGTATAATCAAGCTCTAAAGTATCGTCGAGTATACTGCCCTTGAATGCCATATTGCCAAGTACACCGTGTAAATGGTTTGCTCCTTCGTTTGCAGGCAAATTATACATTTCTCCGTCGAGGCAAAGACAAGCATTGTCTATGCGATTAGCGTATCTGCCAATAAAGCTGCCCATTCCGCAATTAGATGCTTCGTAGCTTTCGATATTATTATACCCAAGCACTACGTCACGTGTGCCTCCGTTTACAGGTACTAAAATATGTGTAATTTTGCAGCCAAGCTCTATTATCTTCACTTTCATTCCTGCAAGGTTAGATAAAGTATATGTATATATTTCTTTGCCATCAAGTGTTCTGCCGTAATATTCTGCATTTATCATAATTGCACTTCCTTTACATATTATAGCTGCCGCTAAATACTTCGTGAGCATCACCTGTAAGCAGTATGCTGCCTTGCGTCCACATCAGCTTTACACTGCCGCTTCGCAAGATTATCTCTACCTGTGTATCCATTTCACAATATTTATTGGCTATCGCCGCTGCAAGAGCAGCCCCTGCGCTTGCAGCACAGCCAAAGCTCTCGCCGCGCTCGTATTCCCACGCGCGCATTCGCAGATGAGTTTTATCTATCACTTGTATAAATTCGGTGTTTACACCGCTCGGGAAAATAGAGCAATGCTCAAACGCAGGCCCCGAAAACGGTAAATCGAGAAAATCGAGATTATCCTTTATCACAACGCAATGAGTGTTGCCAAGCTTTAGCACGTTTACACGCACCGCACCTCCGCCTACTTCAATGAGCGTATTGATGAGGGGCTTTTTATAAATAGGAAGCGGTATTTTTTCTGGCGCAAATTCAGGAGTGCCTACATCTACAGCAAGTATCCCTTTTTTAAGACGTTTAATATTCTTTACAAGCTCTCCGCATTTAATACGTGCCATATCTCCAAGTATTTTTTTTTGACAAAACAAATATTCCGCCGCCCCGAGTGCGCAATTGTCAAACATTGCCTGCTTACTGCCGTCTGCACCATATACTGTAAGCTCTGCATCTGCATCGGCAGATTTATCGGTGTTTATCAGCACTAATGCTTCGCCGCCTACACCGCTGTGATATTGACATATTTTACGTGCCAGCGATGAAATATCTTTAATAATAGCCTTGCTGTTATCTATAAAAATATAGTCACCCGAGCAGCCGCATATTTTGCTAAAGCGAATTTTCACCGTAAATACCTCTTTTCGTACTACGCATACATTACGCAATGTAATTAGAATTGTAAAATAATAATGCGGAATTGTCAACGTATGACAGCGATTTTTAATATATTATAAAAAATTTTCATTTTACACTTGAAATCTATGTATCTTATAGTGTATAATATCAACTGCACTCATATTTCTGCCGCAATTTTAGATTGTAGGCATTATGAGGGCCT
>JAVWEG010000091.1:0-6363 GCA_036641735.1 Oscillospiraceae bacterium | reverse complement strand
CGGCTCCATATCGCTTCGCGATACCGCTTGTTGCCTTTTGCTCCACACCGTGGAGCAAATTTATTCTAAAACGGCAAGCTTGTCGCCGTTCGGCTCCATATCGCTTCGCGATACCGCTTGTTGCCTTTTGCTCCACACCGTGGAGCAAATTTATTCTAAAACGGCAAGCTTGTCGCCGTTCGGCTCCATATCGCTTCGCGATACCGCTTGTTGCCTTTTGCTCCACACCGTGGAGCAAATTTATTCTAAAACGGCAAATCTTCATCATTACCAATTACCGTAAAATCATCATTCTGCGCCGTTTCTACCTGCATAAAGCTGTTTATAAGCTCTTGCTTCAAAGTGCCTTGTACGGGCTTAAAGCTTCGCGCTTGCGGCGCTTGTACTGCCTGTGGCGCTTGTGCTGCGTTATCGCTCTTAGCCCCTGCAAAGTGTACATTGCTCGCCACTATCTCAAATGCCGTGCGCTTGTTGCCGTTCTTGTCCTCATAATTGCGCGTTTGTATGCTGCCATCTAAGGCAATTAAGCTGCCCTTGCGGAAGTATTTACACACAAACTCTGCCGTTTGCCGCCACGCAACTATATTGATAAAATCGCAAGCACGTTCTTCGCCTGTCTTAGCATAGCTGCGGTCACACGCGATAGAAAACGAGCATACCGCAAGGCCGCTCTGTGTCGTTTTTAGCTCAGGGTCAGCCGTTAAGCGCCCCATAAGGGCCACTGTATTTAACATATTTATACCTCATAAATGATTTTTGTAAAATTCACGCATAAAATCTTCTTTGCTCCAGTTGTTTTCTTTCATTGCTTTTTTCTGTCCATATTGATGCAAATAAAGCATTGTATTTGCATTGTGGTGTACCCCTGTAGGCGGCTCGTTATGGCAATGGTGGCATAGGTCTACCCACAAGCCATAACGCTCTGATTTCGCACGTAACGCGCCGCCAAAGATGTGGTGACGCTCGGTATATCCGTACCGCCCACATAAAAAACAATTACCTTGCACTTGCCCACCTCTCTTTTAAAATCTGCAACTCCTCGGGCGTTTTTGTTTCAATGCCAACGGCTTTGCAATCCTGCACTATATTGTCTATCAGCCGCGCCATTTGCACTGTGTCGTATGTAGATGAACCATAGTATAGGATTACGTTTGTACAGCCCTCCAGCTTGCTGTCGGTCGTTTCAGATGTCCACCCTAAGCCATTATGTTTCCACCCATTACAAAGCTTGTCTACAGCCTTTGTTGGTACACATACCATTTGTGAATTACCGCCTATGTTTTTTATTGCCGCCGAGTAAATTTCGTCCTTGGCAATGTTCATATGCGCCGCCAGCTTGCTACACAGCACCCAAAAATAAGCGTTTGCATCAAGGCTGCGTTTTGCGTGATATTCTTTCAGCTCCGCAACGTACTTGCGGCTATCTTGCATTGCATCTAAAAAGTTAAGCGCGGCAGGCTTGTTTTTCACATAAAGCATAAGCGCAAAGCCGTTTGCATTTTGTGTCCACGCCGCTTTTTCAAAATCTACAGTTAATGCGCTCATTGCATTACTCCTTGCTTTTGTTGATTATTTCCATAACCGTGCCTTTCCACGCTTTCCAGCATATGCAGCAGTTGGCACCGTACCTGTTAAGCGCTGTGGTGGGGTATTCGGGTGCCAGCAGCTGTATTTGCAGCTTACTGATACTTTTATCGCTCGCGATAAAAACGTCTTTAAGCCACTCCTGCGCCGCCTGTACGCATATGTCAAAGCTTGCGGCTGTAGGCTCTTTCAGCTTTAGCTTATCCCCGCAAAACAAAAGACAGTCGTTTTCCTGTGGCACTATAAGGCAGTCGCGCTTTTTACCGCAAGCGATATACACAATGCCAAGGTCTGTATCGCTTACCGTCTCAAAGCCCGGCGGCGCGTTGTACGGCGTGTATTCCTCTGTTTTTGCTGCTTCATACATCATCGTGCCTTTTTCTTTAGCTTCTTTTTTAAAAAAATCCTCTTCGCTCAAGTGCTCGCCCTTTGGCTTTTTCACTACGCCGTCTAGGTCAACGCCTGTTTCTACACCGTCCGGGTAAAGGTCTATATTTTCGCCAAAGTCCAGCACCGTGCAGGTGGTTTTGCCCTCTGCTGTGCGCAGCACTCGCCCTACCTTTTGTATCCATTGCCCCTGTGTGCCATTGGTATCAAAGTCCACTACATTTCGTAGAGGTGGAAAGTCGTAGCCCTCCGTGCATATATCCACATTTATTAGCTCCTCACAATCGCCCTTTTCAAAACGCTCAAGCTCGCTCTTGCGTGTGATATCATCAAGCCCTAAGGATAGATATGCAGGGCTTCGGCCGCTCGCTTTTAGTTCGTTATAAATAAGCTCGCAATACTCGTGTGACGGCGCAAAGATTATCGCCTTGCCGTCCTCCTTTTGCTTTAAATACTCACTGCAAAGCTGCGAGATTAACACCTTGCCCTGCATATCCATTTTGCAATTTTTAGACAAATGCCCTTTTTCGCCTACGCCAAATACAGGGGATAAATCCACAAAGCGCGGTCTTACAAGGTAATGACTGTCAATTAAAAACCGCGTGGTAATCTGATTGTAATTGTCGAATAAATGTATAAGCGGCAATTTATCGCCCCTGTTTGGCGTTGCGGTCACTCCCAGTAAACACGCCTCCGGCTTGCCTTTTTTATTGCGATTTATTATCTCCTCATAGGTGCTCGCTTTCGCGTGATGCGCCTCGTCTATCACAATAAGGTCAAAATAGCTGTTTGCCTTTTCCAAGTCATCAAGCAGATTGCTAACCGTTTGCACCATACCGAAATGCACGTTGCCGTGTAGGCTCTTCCTCTCCGCGGTTATCTCGCTTGTGGGTATCTCCGGGCATACCCGCCCAAACTTTGTGTGATTTTGCTCGTGTATCTCCGTCCTGTGCACCAGCACCAAAACATGCGGCTTTTTCTTATGCGTGGCATAAAACCCATTGTAAAAGCGCCCTATCGCCGCCGCCATCATAATTGTTTTACCAGCTCCCGTACCTGCCACTATCAGCGAATTGCCGCGCTCACATAGCATTGCTACGGCATTTTGCACGGCCTCCTCTTGGTATTTATACAGCTTAAGCTTTTGCAATATATCCCTCCTTTGGTGCCCTAATCAAGAACGCGCCGCTTGCCGAGAAGCTCGCCGTTGTGCCGTCCTTCGCCTTAAAGCGGCTTGCGTTATATTCCTTTGCCGTCTCTATTATTCTTTGCAGCTCTGCCTTGCGCGCGTCCTCTGCGGCATCTGCCTTGCCCTTTGTGTCTATATATTCGCTAAGCTCATAATCAAGCGCCAAGTCCTTGTTATAATAGGTGTTAAGCCTTATGCTTTCTAAGATATTTCTCTGCGTGTCATGTATTAGATACGGTGTCGGCTCACAGCAGCCGTCCACATCGTCGAAAAATCGCCTTATACACGTTTTTATCAGCATTGCAAGGTGTTCGTTATTCTTAAAATAAAGCTGTGTCACGCTCATTTTATCCTGTAAGTATTCAAGCTTCTTTTTCTTCGACATCTGCGTTATTTTCCCACGCTCAAATGCCGTATCATTTTGCAGCACCATTATCTGTAATATATAAAAGTCGGCACCTGTCATAGCTATCTGATATTGCGCCTGTAAAATATACTTTATTGGTAATCCGTTTTTTAATACCTGCGGCATCATACTCTTTTGCTCGCATACAAACTTTTTACCGCTTAGTACCTCGCCTGCGCCGTAATCAAACGGCCGCACGTCCACATCCTCGCTTACACCGCTTACATCAAGGCTTGCTATTAGCCTGTCCTCTAAGTACACCGCCCCCGCCTTTAGCTTATGCCGCCGTCCTCTTTGCAATATGGCGGCGCCGTACGGCTCTACCGTGTGCCCATACTCGGCAAGCTCCGGGGGCAATTCCTCTCTTTGGTAAATGCCATCATTTTGCATTTTGTGATATAGCGCCCACGCTGTAGTATATGGCTTTTCCCCTCTTATCGCCTCGGCGCTTATCCCGCAGTTTTGCAGCTCTTCATCTGTAGCGTAATAGCGCACGATATCAAATATTTCACTGCTGCCTATTCTGCTCTCTCTTGCCTTTTCCCACGCTAAGGTGCCTTGCTTCAAATTCACTTTATTCATTCGCCGCACCCTTGCTTTCTCCCGCCGTTATAGCGTCTATAAGGGGCTGCACAGTCGGCCTCAGCTTCTTGCTTTTGCAGATGTTTACAATGCTTGCGTAATGCGCATTGATAATCTCCTGTAAAGCCTTGCCGCTTTCATATAGCGCCATTATTTCACTTGCCTTGTCACTTGCAAGCTTAGGGTTCGCAGTGAAGATTTCCAGCATTTCACTTGCATCTGCCTTTTGCTCCGAGGATAAATTGTTAAGGTTTACATTGTTTACCTCTAGCTTCATCGGTATTTCAATCGCCTTTTCCTCGGGCATCGGCTCCTCCGCGCTATCATTATCAAATGCGTATATAGTGTCCTTTAGCTCGGGCAACACTTCCCTTATCCGCTTTAAGGCTCTGCGTATAACTGTTTTTGCCACCATTTCGGATGTCCACACATTCCATATGGACCCGACATTAAGCTCCTTGCTTACCACCTTGCGGTTACGCTCTTGCCCATAGCTATTAGTGTATTTCTCCCAGCGCGTCTTAAATATTCCATCATCGCTCGCGCTTGCCGCTTGCAATACTTCATCGTTTGTCATTTCGCATGCTTGCATTACCAGCCGCACATTTTGCTTTATATCCGCCACCTCAAGGCGGCATATATACTTGTCAAAATAGCCTTTTACAATTCGCTCTGCCGTGATTTTACGGTCTCCCTGCATGCGCCTGTCCTCAAGGGTATATATTATCTCGCCATTGTAAAAGTTCTCTTTAAAATACGTGGTGCTTGCGTCCTCTTTAGGCACGGCCACCGTGGTTATTGTTATTCTGTATCCCTTACGTGCCGCCGCGCGTAAAAACGCTTCTACCCTTGCCGTCAGCGTTATCACCTTGCCGCGCTTTACCATATCTATCTTGTCGTAATCCTCGGGCATAATGCCGCCCTGATACAGCGTTTGCAGATTATCAAGATAGGTGTTGGCGGCCTTTAGCGCCTGCTGCTCCGTCACCGTGCCAAGAGACGATAGCGCCTCAATGGTTTTTACCGCAAAGGGCATACAGCTTACCTTTATCCCTATCTCTTGCTTTAGCACATTAAATAAATCAGCGGGGCTCATTGTCATTTGCTTATACACCGTCAGCTTGTTGCTCATCCTCCTGCGCCCCCTCGCAATCACATTTCTCGCCCGGGTCTAAGTGCGCGCCGCACCTTTCGCATTCCACATAGATCATGATTTTACCTCTCTTGACAAATTAAAATATTGCGCTATACTTAAAGGCATAATCCTCTTAATAATTTTGCTCGTTCGCGTTGCAGCGTGGACGGGCGCTTTTTTATGCCATTCTGTGTATATCATCAGCCCCACAGACGTTACAGGCAGCCCTCGCATACAGCACTCCATTGCATAGCCTCGTTCATTTCTGCTCATTTTCCATATCTTCCTTTCGCGTATTCCATTTCAGCTTTGCCGCTGTAGAGTTCGGCTCAAAGCGCGTGAGTATTCCGCAAGCTTCACAGCTCGCCCACCAGTGCCGCGCGCCGCTTGCCGTCTTTTTGCGATGCAATACCGCATCGCCACCGCAAAACGGACATTTTTTTAAAGTCATTATCGCTTAAACCCCCACTATCTTATATTGCGCTTTCATACAGCTCACACAATAATGCTCGCCGTCAAGCTCGTAGTTCGCATCGCCCTCGTATAAATAATCACCGCATAGTATGCAGGCGCATATATGCCGCGGCGTGTCGCTAAAGTCGCTTGTCTGCTCGTCCCAGTCGTTCACAGGGTCGTTATCCATTATGTAGCCTCCCTTATATCACAATGCCAAATGCAATCGCGTAGCCCACAAATAAAGTGCAGCCCAGCATCACACCAAGCGCCGTGTATTTCAGCACCAGCAGTAAAAACTTAGTTGTTTTCATCATTTATCCTCCCAAAAGATATCACCGTACTCACAGCGCGGTATATTCAGCGCCTTGCCAAGCTTGTCCGCTTCATCAAGATTAAATTTACTGCGTCCGCATAGCAAATAGCACAAGTGCTGTGCCTTAATGCCTATCGTTTCCGCAAATTCTTGATTATTAAGCCCCGTATCCTCAATGCGCCGCCTAAGCGCTATAAATGGCTTTTTCATTTTCTCACCTCCTGTATCTATTAAGCTTTTGTTCCTTAATGTTCTTACCTTGCTTATTGACTATCAGTAAAAGACACCCTATAATTGATGTAGCCGTAAAG
>JAVWEG010000090.1:0-6402 GCA_036641735.1 Oscillospiraceae bacterium | reverse complement strand
TGCTATACAGCAACTTTCTTTGATATGTAGATGCTTTGAAAAAGCACAAGTTGCTATATAATCCCTCGCGGGGCGATTTTATGCGCCGACCAAAGGCCGATGCGCAATAGCAATGTGTGCGCACATTGCTAAATTAAGAATAATTTTTCAAGCTTTTAGCAAATTTTGCTTAAAGCTACCACTCGGCAATAGAGCCGTCCGAATGGCGCCATATTGGATTTCTCCAGTTATGGGGTGTTTCGTTTTCTTTGATGACAAGATTTTTATTTATTACAGCACCAAGCCCCGGCTTTTTCGGCAGTGCTATGCGCCCGTTGACAAACTTGAAATCCTCGGGGTTTTCCACATAATCAAGTACACTGCACCCCACGTTATAATGAATACCAATGCTTTGCTCTTGGATAACTGCATTATGACAAGTGGCATCCACCTGCAAGCAGGCGCATAGTGCAATAGGGCCAAGCGGACAATGCGGCGCAAGCGCTACATCATAGGCTTCTGCCATAGATGCGATTTTTTTCACTTCGGTAATGCCTCCTGCGTGAGACAAATCCGGCTGTATAATATCCACGTAGCCTTGCTCTAATAATCGCTTAAATTCCCAGCGTGAAAAAAGCCTTTCGCCCGTGGCAATGGGAATATTTGTAATGCGCGCAATTTCAGCAAAGCTTTCCATATTTTCACACAATACAGGCTCTTCTATAAACATTGGATCAAATTCTTCCAGCTTTTTCGCCAATATTTTCGCCATTGGTTTATGGACACGTCCGTGAAAATCTATTGCAATGCCAAAATATTTTCCTGTAGCTGCGCGTATTTCAGCTACACGCTCTAATACAGCATCTATTTTATCGTATGTGTCGATGTATTGCAGCTCCTCTGTAGCATTCATTTTGATAGCTGTAAATCCGTCAGCTTGCTTTTCGCGCGCGGCATTTGCCACATCGGCAGGTCTGTCACCGCCAATCCAAGAATAAACCTTCATATTATCTCGGCAAGCGCCCCCCATAAGGTCGTAAATCGGCGCATTATAAAATTTGCCCTTAATATCCCACAGTGCTTGGTCAATGCCTGCCATTGCACTCATTAATATGCCGCCGCCGCGATAAAATCCACCTCGATACAGCTTATTCCAAATATCTTCGATTTGCATAGGATTTTCACCGAGCAAATAAGGCTTCATCTCTTCTACACAAGCACGCACAGTGGCGGCTTTTCCCTCAAGCACCGGCTCACCCCAGCCTTGAATCCCTGCATCGGTTTCAATTTCCACAAAGCACCAACGTGGGCGCACTAAATATGTGGTAATGCGTGTTATTTTCATCTTTTTCTCCTTTTATACCTTTAAGGCATACAATGCGTTACAAGCGCTTGTACGTATTCCTTTGCTTTTTCCCATTCGTTATTTTCTATGTATTCTTTGGGAATTAAATTACTTCCAATACCCACGCCTACAAATCCGCGCTCAAAAAAGCTTTGTATATTATCTTTATTCACACCGCCAACGGCAACGTATTCGGTGTCGTCAAACGGCCCTTGTAAGCTTTTAATGTAGTTTTTCGGCAAGTCACCTGCCGGAAAAAGCTTTAAAGTATGAAAGCCATTGTTTACACATACAGATACATCAGTAGGTGTCATTACTCCCGGCAAAAGCTTCACCTTGTTTTCGCAACAGTACGTAAGCACTTCAGGAGTACTTGACGGTGTAAGCAAAAATGTGGCACCTGCCAAAAGTGCATCACTTGCTTTGCGCACTGTAATTGCAGTACCTGCGCCTATTTCTGCTGTTTCACCATACTGTTTTCGCAAAAGCTCTATCTGCCGCAAAGCATCAGGAGAATTTAGGGCGATTTCAAATGCGTGAATACCTCCGTCAAACACAGCCTGCGCATATTGTAATGTTTGCGACAATGGCACATTCCTAAGTATTGCTATAAGTGGATGTTCACGAATTAATTGTTTCATAATAAACCATTCCTTTCGCGCAAAAAATAAAAAGAGCTTGTAATATGCCGTAGGCATAAATTTAAATAATTGTGTGAGATATCTAATGATTTTGCATATTTATCGTTTGTCTATCGAAAATAATTCACATCAACGATAAATTTGTTCCTCTTGTGTAAGCAGCATACGCAGCTGCTCTATACAGGGCTGCCCTTCTACATCTCCATCTGTTTGTGTGGCAAGCGCACCTGCTGCTGCACCCATTTTTCCGCATTGCAAAATAGGCTGATTTTCTAAAACACCTGCCAAAAAAGCAGCATTAAAGGCATCACCAGCACCGATAGGATCTATAGGGTGGCAAGGATAAGGCTCGATTTTGCAAAGTGTGTCCGACGTTGCCGCCCACGCGCCGTTACCGCCGTCTTTAATGGCAATGAAATGTGTGCGCCCACTCTTGAAAACAGCGCTGCAAATTTGCTGTGGCTCTTTAGTACCATAGAGCGCTTCAGCCTCATTAAGTCCAATCAATAAAATATCAGCTTGTTCCGCTAAGCTTTTAAGCATCGGTACATAATCAATGCCTTTCCAAAGCTTTTGTCGAATATTCGGATCAAAACTAATTTGCACGCCCTGCGCACGCGCAATTTCGGCGGCTGCGAATATCGCTTGGCGACAGCTTTCGCTAAGCACAGGTGTAATACCTGTTAAATGCAGAATACGCGATGCACGAATAGCATTTTCATTTAATGAATTGGCAGAAAAAAAGCTGAACGCAGAATTTTCGCGGTAATAAGAAACACTTGTTTCACCGATACCACTGATTTGTTTAAGCATCAATCCACTTCTATGCTGTGTATCAAAATGCACATCAGCAGTATTTACGCCCTCTGCTCGCACTGAATTTAAAATAAAATGTCCAAGCTCGTCATCACCCAAGCTGCTGATCCATTCGGTGGAATGTCCAAGCTTTTGCAGCCCCACCGCAGTATTACTCTCAGCACCTGCAATACGCAAGCGATAATCGCTCACATAACGTAGCGGCCCATTTGTTTTTGGCGAGAAAACTGCCATTGTCTCTCCGAATGTCACTAGTTCCGACATTATAATTCCTCCAATTTCTAAATGCCGCTATTTTGGGGCGGCAAACAAAATAATGCTAGTAAAACCTCTGCGGCAAGCTGCGGTTTGCCCGTCTAACTTTTCGCAGAGGTTTAGATTGCTTTGTCACTTTAAAATTATATTTTAACCCTTTACAGCGCCTGCTGTAAGTCCGCCCACAATATATTTTTGCAAACAAATCGAAAGCGCAATAATTGGCAGTGTAATCACCACTGCTGCCGCCATAAGTCCGCCCCAATCCACTGAAGCATACGATACAAAGCTAAAAATTGCAATAGGCAGTGTGATAGTTTTTGAGCCGCTGAGTACCAGTGAGAACATAAAATTGTTCCAAGAGAAAATAATCGACAAGAGCGATGCCGTTAAAATACCCGGCATCGAAAGCTTTAGTACAATAAAGAAAAATGCACCTACCTGCGAACTGCCGTCTACCCACGCAGCTTCCTCAAGCTCACGCGGAAGAGATTCAAAAAAAGGTACCATAATCCATACAATAAATGGAAGTGCCACAAGCATATGGCTAAGTACAAGCGAAGTATAGGTGTCTATCAAACCGATTTTGGTGAAAATGGTAAACCACGGTACCAAAAAAGTAATACCGGGAATCATACGTACCACCAAAACAATCATTCCCATTTTGTTCATTCTGAACCGTGCAATTGCATATGCCGCAGGTAAACCGAGCATAAGCGCGCATATTGTAGCGGCTATAGCAACGAATGCACTGTTTAAAATAGGTGTAACAAACGAATATTGCTGAAATACAGTTAAATAGTTTTTCATACTTGGGACAAAATTAAACAAACCCTTCGCTGAATTCATAATGTCATTTTGAGATTGCAAAGATGCTAAAATCATCCATAAGAATGGAAAAAACGTTACAGCGAGACAAAAATAAATAGCAATATGCTTTCCGATGGATTTTATAAATCGAACAAGTTTTCCCTGACGCATTAATATTCCACCTCCAGCTTTTTCTTTATTTGTAAAAATCCGCCCGAAATAGCGATAACTACAATAAAGAACAGCACTGTAATCGCCGCCGCTTTACCAAATTCAAAGTAGGAAAAGCTTGTGGTGTATGCCAAAATATTTATGTTTTCCGTATCAAAGCCGGGGCCGCCTTTTGTAGTGGCATAAATAATATCAAAGGTTTTAATTACATCAATCAGCCTTAAAAGCATTGCTACTAAAATAGTAGGGCTAACGAGCGGCAGCGTGATGCGTGTAAATTTTTGCCACGAATTTGCACCGTCTATTAATGCAGATTCATATGGATCTTGAGGGATTGCCGTTAATCCTGCATAAACCATCAGCATTACCATAGGTGTCCATTCCCAAATATCTACGATTGCCAAACAATTAAGCGCTTGCGAGGAGGAAGCCAAAAATGTTTGAGGTGGAATACCAAATGCAGCAAGTGCCACATTCGCAAAACCAATGGTTGGCTCATACATTAACATCCATACCATTCCAATGGCGACAGGAGTAGCCACGACCGGCAATAAAAATAAAGTTTGAGCAAGCCGTTTTCCGTGGAAAGAACGGTTGATAAGTACTGCAAGCGCAACACCTAAAACTGTTTCTGCCGATAAAGCGACCACTACAAAATAAACTGTTCTTCCTACAGCATTCCAAAATCGCTCATCTTTAAAAAGGTCTATGTAATTTTGAAAAGCTACAAATTGCGGAGGCTGGACATTCGACATACTCCATTTGCAAAAGCTGAGTACAAGATTATAGCCCAGCGGAAATGCAATCATTAAAAGAACAAAAATAATGCAAGGAGCAACGAAAAGCACTTTGAGGTGTTTATCCACCCATTTTAACATACTGTTTCCTCCTTTGAAGAGGAGCCAAGCGAAGTTAGCGCCGCTTGGCTCCTTGATTAATAACATTGCATAGGATATTTATTTACCGAAATCCTCATCGAGAATTGCCTGAAATTCCTTATTTGCTTTATCGGCTAAAGGCTTTACATCTTTGCCGTCAATGGCACCTACAATTACAAGCCCGATAGAATCGCGTGCTTTGCCCACTTGAATATTCAGCGGACGGTCAGAAGCTACACCAATCGGATTGCTTTTGTTGATAACTTCTACAAGCTCTGCGGGCAAACCTGCAGTTGCTTCAGGATCTGCCCAAACAGATTGACGTGAGCAGGAGTTGCCTGCCATTTGAGCTTTTTTAATCATATCTTTGCTGGAAGCCCATTTGATAAACTCCATAGCAGGACCTGATTTTTCACTGCCTGCGGAAACGGAAAGTCCCCAAGAACAAATGTTATAAGGCTTGCTGCCCGGCATCACTGCAAAACCTGTTGTATCGTGAACCTTTGTTAAGTCAGGGCCGCATACGGAATTATAAATAGCATCTGCATCTGTATACATAGCTACGTTGCCTTGTGAATAAACACCTGCTGCTTGCTGCCAATGCATATTAGTGGTTCCCGGAGGGCCGTATTTATTTAATAAATTACCATAGTATTCAAATGCTTTAATAGCTTCCGGTGTATTAAGCGTTGCTTTGTTGTTTGCATCAAAGAAGTCTCCGCCCATACCGCGTAAGAAGCTGGAAAACTGTGTAACTGCGGCGGCAGACATTCCTCTTGCAACGAAACCGTACTGACCTTTGTCTTTATTAGTTAATTTCTTCGCTGCGGCTTCTAATTCTTCAAAAGTTGTCGGCACTTCTACGCCGGCTGCTTTAAGTAAATCTTTGCGATAATATAGAATTTCGCGCTCTGTAATTAATGGAACTCCATAATATTTGTCGCCATCTTTAAAGATGTCCAGTGCAGAAGGAATAAAATCTTTGGAATCATATTCCGCATCCGCTACAAGGCTATCAAGCGGCATCAACCATCCGTTTTTAATGAAAAGCTTTGTTTCCTGTAAAGGACGTGTCATAAATACATCTAAGTTTTTTCCGCCGCTAGTTAGCTCTACGGAAATCTTTTGGTTGAGCTGATCCTCAGGATACGATTCCGCAACAACCTCAATGCCTGTTTGTGCTGTAAACTCCGGTATAAGCGGCTTTACAACATCTGTCCACACGTGGTTACCGAAAATAACGCGGATTTTTTCGCCCTTGAACGGCTGTGCGCTATCATTTGCGCTTGCGGAAGCAGATGCTCCGCTCGAGGCAGGGACTTTTTCTGCGGGCTTTTCGCCACAGCCGGCAAGCATTGTTGTCAGCAGTGCGGCTGCAAGGCTCATTGCGATTAACTTTTTCATACTATCTCCTCTTTCTTCGTTTCGTTTCTACGATTAAGTGAAGCCTTCTCCACTTGGTGACATTTTACTCACAATTATGTATTATGTCGTTTCACTGCACGTA
>JAVWEG010000089.1:0-6678 GCA_036641735.1 Oscillospiraceae bacterium | reverse complement strand
CTTCTTCCGACAGCTGCAATGTGCGTTCAGATATTTATCTACGGGCTGAGCTTACTTAATTTGGCGAATACGCTATGCGTTCTTGTTATTTTTCTATTTTTGCAAGCGGAGCAGGGCCGTATTTCTGCCCAGAGGGAAAGCCAGTTGGCGCAAAGCCGTATGGCAATTTTGCTCAGCCAGATACAGCCGCATTTTTTATATAACACGCTAACCGCCATTTGCGGCTTGTGCGACGAAAATCCGCAGGAAGCAAAAAAGGTAACGGCTGAATTTGCCGATTATTTACGGCATAATCTGGAATCGCTTACGCAAAGCACACCTGTACCCTTCGAGGACGAGCTGCGGCACATCAAGGTTTACCTTGACATTGAGAAGAAACGCTTTGAAGAAAGGCTAAATATTGTCTACGACATCGCAAGCATCGATTTTCGTGTGCCGGCACTTACCATACAGCCGATTGTGGAAAATGCGGTAAAGCACGGAGTCGTGAAACGTAAAAACGGAGGCACTGTCACTATTTCCACAAAAGAGCGTGAGTCCTGCTATGAAATTATCATTACCGATGATGGCGTGGGCTTTGATACAAATAAGACGCAGACAGACAAAGATACGCATATTGGTATTCAGAATGTACGCGACCGCCTGTGGTCTATGTGCAAAGGGACACTCGATATCAAAAGTGAAGAGGGTAAAGGCACGGAGGCAAGCATAAAAATACCGAAGGGAGATACAAGCTTGTGAATATTATAGCGGTGGATGATGAAAGAATTGCATTAAAGCTTTTAATCAGCTCTATTCGTGAGGCGATGCCTGAGGCACAGGTGAATGGCTTTGATTCAGGTGAGGAAGCCCTTGAGTTCGGGAGCGAAAATCCTTGCGAAACTGCTTTTTTAGACATCAATATGAGCGATGTGGACGGCATCGCATTGGCAAAGCATTTAAAACAGGTAAATCCAATGGTAAACATCATCTTTGTTACCGCCTACAAAAAATATGCAATGGAGGCGCTTTCTCTCCACAGCAGCGGATATATTATGAAGCCTGCCACTAAAGAGAAAATTGAACACGAGCTAGAGAATTTGCGCCACCCTATCTCTATGCAAACAAAACACAAGGTCTGGATTCAGTGCTTTGGAAATTTTGAAGTGCTTGTAGACGAAGAACCTATCAAATTTACATACAGCAAAACAAAGGAGCTACTGGCATTTTTGATTGACCGCAAGGGCGCGTACTGCTCTAACGGCGAAATTATTGCGGCGCTGTGGGAGAATGACGACGACGGCACGAAAAAAAGCTCTTATCTGCGTGATTTGAAGGCGGATTTAATAGAAGCATTTACTGCTCTTGGTATGGAAGAAGCCATCTGCAAGCAGCGCGGTATGATGGCGATTTTTGTGGAACGGCTTGATTGCGACTACTATAGCTGGATGCAGGGCGATATCGAGGCAATCAATGCCTACCGTGGCGAATATATGTCTCAGTACAGCTGGGGCGAATTTACGCTTGGCGGCATCGAAATGGCGATGAACACAGCTACAGCTGTGAAATAAATTTAAAAAATAACAAAGAGCAAAGTCCCTAAACCTCGGTTTAGGGGCTTTGCTTTGTTATATTGTCTATCCAAACGTTACTGTCAAACGGTTTCGCCCTGCTTCCTTGCTTTGGTACAGTGCCTTATCTGCTCGTTCTACAAAGTTCATAGGCTGTTCGCTCTTTGCAGGCACACCAACATAAGCACCGAGGCTAAGCGTTACCACATTTGCCTCAAGTGAAGCGCAGATATGTGGTATTTTCAGTGCCACTACCGCATTGCGGATTTCCTCACCTATATCCGCCGCCTTGTAGCAAAGGTCTTCGTTTAGCAGTGCAATAAACTCCTCGCCGCCATAGCGGCATACAATAGCACCCTCAGGCACCGATGCGGCAATTGCCAAGGCAACTTTGCGCAAGCACTCGTCTCCTGCTACGTGTCCATATCTGTCATTAAAAAATTTAAATTTATCCAAATCCATCATAATCACACCCATTGGAAGCTCGCCATTACTTGCTCTGCGAAACATTTCGTAATAATTGTCTTGAAAGCTACGGTGATTAAATAGCCCCGTAAGAGGGTCGGTAATGCTTATTTTTTTCAGCTCCACATTCAGCCTTTGCACATCTGCCCTAGCAAAAGCTTCTTCCACACGTACCTTACTTACTTGCCAGCCAAACATAAATGAAAAGATTAAAACGCTTATCCCATTAAGCGTGTCCGATTCAAACCAATATCTATCCTTAACATAATAGCTTGCTATTATCACAATGGCGGTGCAAAGTGTGGAAATGCTCATAGTAAGTATGGGCGGCAAAATAAAAACTATAGAGGAAATAGTAAGCACCACGGCAAAAAACAATGCCGTTTCTGCCTTGCAATAGTACACACCGATATAACCGCTGATTAAAAGCATATGCAATAGATATGCCGTAGCTAAAACGGAGCATACCTTGCTTGAAAATTCCCTTTTTATCGCCCACCGTATCAAGCACAAAAGTGCAAGCTCAATAACGATAATCACAAAATAAATTCGGCGCAGGTTAAGCGCTCCAAAATATGTAAAGGAAAAGGCAATGATAAGCGTACTGATAATGAGCATAAAGATAGACATACTTTGCATTGCGCGCAAATTGCTTTGCCCTATCTCTCTTGAAAAGCGATAAAAATAAGTATCTTCTTTTTTGCAATCACCTTTCAAATCTAAATATGTTAAGCGATAAAATAGCCTTTTAAATTTTTCTTTCATATGCTTCACCCCAAGCTTTCGTTCTATTTATATCCGTTTTGCACAGCAAATATTGTTTTATTTAATTGCAATATATTAGCAACTTCGTTTTTTAGGTTATTATAACATATAACCGTCGGAAAAGCGCAGGAAAGTTATGATTTTAAAAATAAAATCATAAAATATTTTTCTAAAATTATGAAAAAATCTTTAAAAACAGCGATATATCGGATTTGTTCATTTTAAAGCAAGCTGAAATCCCCGACACTTTCCCGACACTTCGTTTTGTATAATTAAATAGAAACAACTATTATCAGGGTAAAATAAGCTTGTGCGCTGTAAGGAACAGGGGGCAAAGATCCATACTTTTTGCTAGACTGCCTTATGCTATTTATTGTGTTTGGCATTTCTTGGTATGCAACATTGCTGATGATGAAAAACGAGCAGGAAAAGCGAATAGAAATAGACCGTATGTGGCAAATGGAAAGCGAAATCACCTATCGCAAGCGTGAGCAAGAGGAGCTGCGTTTGCGGCTGGAGCAGCACAAGATTATTATGAACCAAACCACAGATATCCTCTTTGAGTGGGATATTAGAAATGATGCACTGGTATTTTCATCGAACTGGCGCAAAAAATTCGGGTACGATGCGATTAATAATAAAATCAGCGGACGTATCCCACTTTCTGATAATATTCTAAAAGAGGATATGCCAGCATTTATAAAGATAATGAACGACACGGCGGAAGGTGCGCCTTACAGCGAAGCGGAATTTCGCATTAAAAACATAAAAGGGCGGTACAATTGGTGCCGCGTTCGCGCCACCACACAGTTTGATAGCGCAGGACGTGCAATAAAAGCGATAGGCGTTATTTTAGATATTAACGAAGAAAAGAAAGAAAAGCAAAATTTACAAAAGCTGGCACAGCGCGATCCTCTTACGGGCATTTACAATAAAGCGGCAACTAACGCGCTGATTGCGCACCGTATGGAGGATTTTGATTTTACTGTACTGCAAGCATTATTGATGATTGATGTAGACTATTTTAAGTCGGTTAACGATACCTATGGGCATATGGCAGGGGATAATCTACTTACGGCGGTGGCTACACAGCTAAAAAGCCATATCCGCGGCAGTAATGTGGTGGGGCGCATTGGCGGCGATGAATTTTTGGTGTATCTCTCTAACGTGGAAAGCGAGGAAGCCGCGCTTTGGAAAGCGCAAAATCTACATTCGGCGCTGGGGCAGCTCTCTCCCGAGCAGGGCGCCCCTCATATCACCGCCAGTATCGGTATGGCGGTATTTCCGCACGGCACGGTGGAGTTTCAAGACCTATATCGCTATGCCGACGAGGCGCTTTATCTGTGCAAGGATAAAGGACGTGACGGAGTGAGCGTGTACGATAAGCGCTGTATCAAAAGTGAAATTATATCGACTGAAAGCGAAGAAAACGCAGAAAATAAAGACGTAAAAACACCGAAGAAAGATGTAAATTTATGAATATTATAGCGATGGATGATGAAAGAATTGCATTAAAGCTTTTAATAGGCTCTATTCGTGAGGCTGTGCCAGAGGCAAAGGTGAATGGCTTTGACAGTGGGGAAGAAGCACTTGCGTTCGGAAGAGTAAACCCTTGCGATATTGCTTTTTTAGACATCAATATGAGTGACGTAGACGGCATTGCGATAGCAAAGCAATTAAAACAGGTGAACCCCGAAATTAATATCATTTTCGTTACCGCATACAAAAAATATGCAATGGAGGCGCTTTCCCTTCACAGCAGCGGATATATTATGAAGCCTGCCACTAAAGAGAAAATTGAACACGAGCTAGAGCATTTGCGCCACCCTGTTACTATGCAAACAAAACACAAGGTTTGGATTCAGTGCTTTGGAAACTTTGAAGTGTTTGCGGACGGAGAGCCTGTCAAATTTGCATATAGCAAAACAAAGGAGCTTTTGGCATTTTTGATAGACCGCAAGGGAGCGTTTTGCTCGAACGGTGAAATTATTGCGGCGCTGTGGGATGACGACGGCGACAGCACAAAGAAAAATTCGTATCTGCGAGATTTACGTGCTGATTTATTAACGACATTTACCGCGCTTGGCGCAGAGGACGCTATCCGCAGACAGCGTGGTGTAATGGCGGTTTCACCCGATAAAATTGCTTGCGACTATTATAATTGGATGCAGGGCGACATCGAGGCAATCAATGCGTATAGAGGCGAATATTTGTCTCAGTACAGCTGGGGCGAATTTACGCTTGGCGGCATTGAAATGGCGGTGACAGTCGGCAAAAATAATGGGGGGAAATGAAATGGATTTAATCAGCGCCTATTTGGATTTGTTTGCGGCTGCAATTATAGGAGTACTGCTGATTGGTACAGCTCTAAAGCAAGAGCATCCAAAGCCATTTGGCAAAAAAATGATACTGCTATTAGTGGGGCATATGATTGGGCTGCTTTGCGACAGCGTATTGTGGTTTTGGGATCCAAAATCGTTCCCCTCCGTCAGCATATCTACTGCGGTAGCGGTAGAGAAGGCGGTGCTTTGGGTAGCTTATTGTGTGCTTGCAGGAATGACAATAATATACACCGATTGTATCGTGAAATATATTGAGGAAAAAACACCTGTCTCGAAGCACATTGTTCCTTTTATCACAACCGTCAGCATTATTGCGGTAGTGCTTTGGACAATATCTATCTTTAATGGAATGTTTTTCAGCTTTGATGAAAATGGTATGATTGCCACTACTCGGATTTATGCCTTCTCACAGGGCATAATTGGGCTTTTATTATGTTTGGATATGGCTTTAATAATAAAGCATCGCAAGGCAATGGGATTGCGCAATGCTATACCGCTGTTATTATATATTTTGCTACCGATTATCGGCTTTTTTATGTCTTTTTGGTGGGACGTAACTCCTGTTTATCTTGCGGCTACGCTGTCTATGCTTTTGATGTTTATTGTGTTTCATTTAGAGCAGGATAAGCAGCTAAGAGAGCAGGAACGGCAATTGGCGCAAAGCCGTATTTCTATTATGCTCAGCCAAATACAGCCGCATTTTTTATACAATACGCTAACGGCTATTTGCGGCCTGTGCGACGAAAACCCCGAGGAAGCGAAAAAGGTAACGGCTGAATTTGCCGATTATTTGCGGCATAATCTTGAATCGCTTACGCAAAGCACACCTGTACCCTTCGAGGACGAGCTGCGCCACACCGAGGTTTACCTCGGCATAGAGAAAAAACGCTTTGAAGAAAGGCTGAATATTGTTTACAATATCGCAAACGTTGATTTTCGTGTGCCTGCACTTACCATACAGCCGATTGTAGAAAATGCGGTAAAGCACGGAGTAACTCGAAAAAAACTGGGCGGCATCGTTAATATTTCTACAAAAGAGCGTGACGACTGCTATGAAATCATCATCGCAGACGACGGTGTCGGCTTTGATGTAAATGCGCCGCAGACGGATCCCGATACTCACGTAGGCATAGAAAATGTGCGTAGCCGCCTGTGGTCAATCTGCCGCGGCACGCTGGATATCAAAAGCACAGTAGGCGAGGGGACAACAGCCATTATCAAAATACCGAAAGGCAAAGCTCCGCTGTGTTAGGGCTTTTGCAGGTGAGCTTCAAGGGAAGCAATATGCAAATACATTTATGAACAATTTGTAAACTTTATTTGCAGTTTTGCTAAACCGCATAAATACGCGTTTTTTAAATTATGTTTTTTGAAATCTCCGACGCTTTTCCGACACTTCGTATTGTATAATGAAAGCATTATGGCAAATGTATTGCCCGAAAGGAGATAACATACAGTGAATTTTGTAGTTGTGGATAACAACGAAAGCGATTTAACGCTGCTTTGCGAAGCAATCAGAAATGCAATGCCGAAATGTGAGATACAGCCATTTCAAG
>JAVWEG010000088.1:0-6786 GCA_036641735.1 Oscillospiraceae bacterium | reverse complement strand
CTATTTGGATTCCCGAGCGAGCAGTATGAATAAACTTTACAGCATATTCTCTAATATAAGAGGATAAGTTTGCCGGACTCATTACGAGAAGCATAGGTAGCTGTGAGTGACCGATCAGCTATTACTAAAGTTTTTCATAGCCAAACTAGCTTGAAGGCATTCCAATCAATAAAAATGACCGCCATGGGGCAGAAATAGCTCCTCACAGGAGATATTCCAATGTCAAGCACGAACTGTGCCATTACAAAATATAATGCCTCGTTCAAAACACAAACAAATAAGGTGACTGCGCATTACGTGCAGCCACCTTATTTATATTCACGTTTTAGCATCGACTCTTTCATGACAACTGTTGCGAAAACAAATAATTTATTGTAACTGCTCAAAAAACGTTATCAAAAGCAATAGACCCCCCCAACATTTACCTCTATCCATGCTAAAATTTTCCTACTACAATAAAGAATAGCGCAAGCTAAAAATATTGATTGAGAGGGAAAATTATGAGCCAAACCTACGGTTACATACGAGTGTCAAGCAAAGACCAAAATGAGGACAGACAGGTGATTGCCCTATCGGAGTTTGAAATTCCAAAAAGCAATCTTTATTTAGACAAACAATCGGGAAAGGATTTTAACAGACCTGCATATCGTAAGTTAATGAAAAAACTAAAAAAAGGTGATTTACTGATTATTAAATCAATCGACCGTCTTGGCAGAAACTATGATGAGATTATTGAGCAGTGGCGGGTAATCACAAAAGAAAAAAGTGCCGACATTAAGGTGATTGATATGCCGCTGTTAGACACACGGCAAGGGCGAGATTTGACCGGCACATTTATTGCGGATATCGTGTTGCAGCTTTTAAGCTATGTAGCGCAAACGGAGCGTGAGAATATTCGTCAGCGCCAACAAGAGGGTATTGCTGCTGCACATATACGTGGGGTTAAATTTGGTAGACCGAAGATGAAGGTGCCCGACGCCTACTATGTTGCCTACGCTCGCTGGAAAAACGGTGAAATTAATTCACGAACTGCGGCGAAAGAACTAGGGGTGGCACAATCAACTTTTTTAACGTGGGAAAAACTTTGATTAAAATAGTAGACAATTAAAATCGTACTATTTCTTAAATTTAAGCGACAAAAACTGACAATATATTACATATGTTCATCATATCATATTAGCGCAAAATTGTCTACATTATTGAGCAAAATTGTCTACATTTTCGTTCGGAACTGTTTTTGTCTAAAACTAAAATAAAATGCTCGTTATGGACTTTAATATTGTAACGATAAAAGTATATGCTTTAAAGCTGTTACTACGGCAAACAAATGACGACAGATGATCTGCAAAATTCAAAAAACGAACAATAAAAAATAATGGGAGGAAAAAAGTTGGAAAGGACAAATTCAAATGCAGTGGAGACTTCAGCGACGAATATCGGCACAAGAGAAATTGACGGTAAATATTTAACCTTTTGGACAGATAATCAGTTGTTTGGCATTTCTATTGCTAATGTGGTGCAGATTGTCGGAATGCAAAAAATTACGGAGGTTCCTGAGTATCCCGATTACGCAAAAGGTATTATCAATCTGAGAGGCACAATTATCCCACTGATAGATGCGCGTTTGCGGCTTGGCAAAGAAGAAATCGACTATAATGAGCGCACCTGCGTTATCGTAACCGATATAAATAATAGCAGTATCGGCTTCATTGTAGATGAAGTGGATGCGGTTATGATTATCGACGATGATTTGATTTCGCCACCACCAAAGCTTGCAGGTGCGAGTGAAGGATATATTACAGGAATAGGCAAGCTTGAAAATAAAGTGGTACTCATCATAGACACACAAAAATTAATAGGTATGGACGAATTAAACGTTTTAACAAACGTATAAGAATAAAAGAACAAATATTAGGAGGAAAAATAAATGTACAAAAACTTGAAAATAGGTAAAAAGCTATTTATCGGATTTGCAGTTGTTACGCTTCTATCTGTGATTATGATTGCATTTGCACTGTATTCTTTAAACAATGTAGGCGGCTTATCACACCAGCTTTTCAGTGGGCCGTATGTGTCCACCACAGAATCACTGGGTATTAAATATGACCTTAACGCAATAGGGAAAGATATTAGAAGCGGAATTATCGGCAAAAACATTGATGTATATATGGAGGCTATAAACACCAGTAAAACCAGAATGGAAGGACGTATAACAAAAATAGGAGAGGTGTTCGGGGGCGATCCTGCACTGGTTACAGCGGTAGCGGACTGCGAAAAAGCGCTGAATATAGAGCGGGAAATTGTACTCAAGGAAATAAAAAGCGGTAATTATGAAAAAGCGGTTTCTGTGCTAAATACAAGCTATGCAGATGCCTACAAAAAAACCGAAGTGGCTGTAGATGCTTTGTATGATAATGCAGATACCCGCGCTATAGCATTTGATGCAAATGCGCAAAAAACCACAAGTACGGCGCTTGTGATTTCTCTTATCTTGCTTGGACTTAGTTTGATTTTAGCCATTATTATGGCAATTGTTTCCACACGGTCTATTACACACCCAATGAAACAGATTGAAGATGCAATGAATGAAATGGCTCAAGGCTCGCTAAAAATAGATATCGACTATCATTCTAAAGATGAACTGGGCTTCTTGGCAGATAAAATGAAATTCATTTCACAAGCTATAGGTGCAATTGTTGATGATATTGGATTTTTGCTTGGAGAAATGGCAGACGGAAATTTCAATATAAAATCAAAAAATCCGGAGCTGTATATTGCGGATTATGCTCCTGTATTAGCATCGATGCGAAACATAAATACAAAGCTTAGTGATACATTAATTCAAATTAATACCGCTTCGGAACAGGTTTCCAGCGGTTCAGACCAAGTGTCCTCCGGCGCACAGGCGCTTTCACAGGGGGCAACCGAGCAAGCTTCCTCTGTAGAGGAGCTGGCGGCAACCATCAATGAAATTTCGGAGCAAATAAAGCAAACTGCTACAAATGCAAAGGAAGCCAGTGCCAAAACAAATCAGGCAGGACAAGAAGTTGTAACCAGCAACAAA
This sequence comes from Oscillospiraceae bacterium, assembly GCA_036641735.1. GTDB lineage: Bacteria > Bacillota > Clostridia > Oscillospirales > Ruminococcaceae > JAGPHI01. The sequence goes on along the minus strand of JAVWEG010000088.1, from coordinate 3,722 downwards.
AAAATGCAGGATTTAATTGCAGCAATGGGTGAAATTAGCAATTCCTCGCAGGAAATAGGCAAGGTTATTAAGGCAATTGAAGATATTGCATTCCAAACTAATATTCTCGCACTTAATGCTGCGGTAGAAGCGGCTCGCGCAGGTGTGGCAGGCAAGGGGTTTGCGGTGGTTGCTGATGAAGTACGTAATCTTGCCAGTAAATCCGCAGAAGCTGCTAAAGGAACCACAGCGCTTATTGAAAATTCTGTAAATGCCGTAGAAAAAGGCACAAAGCTTGCCGACGATACAGCAAAATCACTTCTTTCTGTAGTGGACGGTGCAAAAGAAGCATCCGCTATTGTGGATAAAATTGCTGCTGCTTCAGGTGAGCAGGCAAGCTCTGCGGCACAGATAACACAGGGTATTGACCAAATTTCCGCAGTGGTACAAACAAATTCCGCAACAGCTGAAGAATCCGCCGCTGCCAGTGAGGAGCTTTCGGGACAAGCTGTAATGCTGAAACAATTGGTAGGTCAGTTTAGACTGAAACCGTCCTCTGAAAATCAGGGAAACATACAGACAAATTCTACAAAAGCATCGTCAGATGCTATGTTATCTTCGACCGATAAATATTAAAATAACAGAGCCATCGGTGGAAAACGCACAGGAAGAAAATCCGCAGTAAACACAGGATTTTTCGATAAGTAAAGGGCAGCGATTTAACGATCGCTGCCCTTCATTTTTGCCGAAGGCGATGTGTTGTAACCGTGCATTATGTTTGCTTAAAGGAAAAAATCAAGGCTTATAGCCGCGCGCAGATAGTATCATATGCTTTGTCAAGCACATCATATTTAAGCGCATTTGTATAATAGCTTTCAAGCTCGTCGTGCGTGAGCTTTGCTTCGTTTTGTATAATTGATGCTTGGCTAAATAGCTCTGCTATGGTTTTTTTGTTAAAACGCAATCTTGCACGGCGCTGCTTTATGCCCTGTAAATCGCAAAAGCGCGTGCAGTGGATAGTGCGCTGCTGAGCAAGCGATAAAGTATGGTATGTGTTGCTTGTAATAAAGCCAAGCGATAGTGACGGGATAAATAAATGCTCTATTTTATCGTAAGGGCTCATAGAACAGTAGCAGGTGATTATGTCGCAGCCCTTTTGCAGGGCATAATCGCGCAAATAATACAGCATAGCTTTGCTTGCCACACCGTATTCGTCATCAAATACTACTATCGTTTTAGCAAGCTTTGTTATAGTTTCGGTGTAAAACAATTGCCCTTGCAACGATATGGCACTTAGTAATCGTATTTCTTCCGTTGCGTTTCCACTGCCTACAATATATCTATGCGCCAGTGCATTTGCAAGGCTGCGCGCTTTGGAAATATCGGTAAATGCACCTGCTACGCGCATACTGTCTTGCAATAAGCTGCCTGCCGCAGTAATATAGCGAGTGGCACGTTCTTGCAATGCTTTGTATTTGTCGAACAGCTCCACTATTTCGCTTCGCTTAGATTGCAAAGCTTCTCTATCTACTGCATCATACAGAGATACTATATCCTCATAAGCTATTGGATACAAAGGCTCCATACTATGCGGCGGTGTGGAGTCTACTATAGCAAAGTGAAGGCGCGCGCATATTACACCGTCTAGGCTATCAGGATCTTGCGAGCAATGTATCAGCTCCACTGTTTCGCCCCTACGCAATAGCTCGCTTGCAAGCTTTTTTAATAAAGTGGATTTTCCGCAGCCGGGAGCTGCCTTAATAAGTGCGGCGGTAGAGCCTGTCGGATTATTATTTATTTGAGAATAATATCCGCAATATCCTGTAGGAGATAGCGCTCCAAGTAAAAAATCTAATTTTTTTTCATTCATAATGCAACACCCCTTTTCCTTATTGTATGAAAAATAATGGCTTTTGCCACCGTAAGGGGTGCGTAAGTGTACTTTAATTGTAAAAATAAATTATTTGTGCTGTATTCGCTTGCACTTTATAGTATCTCTTGGTAAAATAGTATGTATTAGGAGGGTTATACATTATGAAAATATTAGTAGAAACATCTGCACGTCACGTACACGTAACCGAGGCGGACTTGGAGACATTGTTTGGTAAGGGCTATAAGCTTACACCAAAAAAAGATTTATCACAGCCGGGACAGTTTGCTTGCACAGAGAGGGTAACCGTTGTCGGCCCTAAAAAAGAGCTGGCTAACGTATCGATTTTAGGCCCTACACGTCCTCAATCACAAGTGGAGCTTAGCCTTACCGATGCACGCAGTATCGGTATCATTGCACCTGTACGTGAGTCCGGTGACATTGAAGGCTCAGAGCCTTGCAAGCTGGTAGGCCCTGTAGGCGAGGTGGAGCTTAAAGAAGGCGTTATCGCCGCAAAGCGCCATATACATCTTACTCCAAAGGTGGCTGCCGAGGCAGGAGTAACGGATAAGCAAATAGTGAAAGTGGCAATGGGTAATGGCGGACGTAAGCTGATATTTGACGACGTGGTTATCCGCGTAAAAGATACATTTGCTCCTGCAATGCACATAGACACCGATGAAAGCAACGCAGCAGGCGGCCCGTCAGAGGGCGAAATTATACTGTAGCGCAAATCGAAAAACACAATAAAAATGGACTTCTGCAAATTTTAAATTTGCAGAAGTCCATTTTGTTGCTTTATACACAGTATACTCAAGAGCGTTTTAAAAAGTGCTAAGTAAAGCTTTTGTTTTGCAAATTATAAATTTAACGATAATCATTAAATAATTATTGACATACTTTAATTATAAGTATATACTTATAAAAAGGAGATGAAGATATGAAAAGTATGCACGTATTATTAAATCAAAAGGTAGCCACAAATACAGCAAAATTTATGAAAATAGTATGCTATATAATTATTGCTTTATTTATATTAATGTTAGTGATTAGCTTTTGCGGCAGATTACAATATGTTTTGGACGTAGAGGGCAAAATTTATGAGAGCGCTATTTATGCCGAAGAAAATCACGATTATACTACAAGGGGTTTCACTGTAACAAGCAAGGATAGCTTGCGTGTTCATTCGTCAGCGGATAATGGCAAGATAAATTTAAAATCATATATTGCAATTGTTATTGTGTTTGCGCTAAATATTATACCTTTAATATTTGCATTTTGGTATCTTTCTAAAGTTTTTGATAATGTTGCCAAAGGTGAAATATTTGTTGAAAAAAACGCAAGCTATCTTTTGTATTACGGTATCATAAGTGCAGCAGTGGCTGTTATTGTTCCTTTTGTAAAACTATTTATAGTCCAAATCGCTAATACTTTTATACCGGATCGCATTTCTCTTGCCACAGGAATGAATATGATAAATCAGATTATCCCAAGCATTGCATTTTTAGTAGCCGCATATATTATAAACTATGGTGTCCATTTACAGGACGAGGTGGATCACACATTATGATTATCATACGATTAGACAGGGTTTTGGCAGATAGAAAAATGAAATTAAACGATTTAGCTGCGCTTGTAGGTATAACAAATGTAAATTTATCTTATCTAAAGACAGGCAAAGTAAAGGCAATCAGATTTTCTACATTAGATGGCATTTGTAAAGCATTGCAATGTCAGCCGGGTGAAATTTTAGAATATATCGATTGTGAAGATGAGGCATCATCAGATATTGATTAATACTCATCCAACTCTAAAACACTCGTTAGCTTTTGTATTTTTATCCCACAGCAACCACATTAGGAACCGTGAATAC
>JAVWEG010000087.1:0-7046 GCA_036641735.1 Oscillospiraceae bacterium | reverse complement strand
GGACACAGAGTAACAGGAGCGCAGGAGATAGGCGGAGGAATATATCAATTCAGCTATTATGGAGTAATGCAGACCGGTTGGCAAAACATCCGCGGAGGATGGGCATATTTTGAGCCAAGCAACGGAAGAGCAAAATTGGGCGAAAAATTCACAGTGGATGGGAAGATATATTACAGCGCAGCAAATGCGTTAACACATAAAGGGATATTAGAAGTAAATGGTAAAACATATAGTTTTACAGGAGAAAAGAACGCGGCGCAGAGCGGCAGACTTCCATTAGGAAATGGAAGGTATGGAACATTTGATAGTAAGACATTTGAGCTGATAGAAAACAAAACAGTAGGTTGGATAGACTTGCCAAATGGAGAAAAAGCATATGCAGATAAATATGGAGAATATTTAACAGGATCGCAGGAGATAAGCGGAGGAATATATCTATTTAACGAACAAGGAATAATGCAAAAAGGCTGGCAATATGTGCGAGACGGCTGGGTGTATTATGATCTTGTAACGGGAAAGATGAAGCTGTGCGAATTTTACAAAGATATAGGATTAACATATTATAGCGATGCAGCAGGACACAGAGCAACAGGAACGCAAAAGATAGGCGGAGATACATATCAATTCAGCTATTATGGAGTAATGCAAACTGGCTGGCAAGAAATAAAAGGCGGTTTAGCATATTTCGATCAAACAACAGGCAAAATGAAAAAGAGCGAATTTTACAAAGATATAGGATTAACATATTATAGTGATGCAGCAGGACACAGAGTAACAGGAGCGCAGGAGATAGGCGGAGGAATATATCAATTCAGCTATTATGGAGTAATGCAGACCGGCTGGCAAAACATCCGCGGAGGATGGGCATATTTTGAGCCAAGCAACGGAAGAGCAAAATTATGCGAAAAGTTCACAGTGGATGGAAAGATATATTACAGCGCGGCAAATGCGTTAACACATAGAGGAGTATTAGAAGTAAATGGTAAAACATATAGTTTTACAGGAGAAAAGAACGCGGCTATAGCTGGAGGAGCCCCGTTAAATGGTGGACCATATGGTTATTTCAGCTATGAAAATTACGAACTAATGAATTTACCTTTAGGATTCTATAGTGACAAATTCGATACATATTTTGTGGGAGACTATTCTTATTTATATGTTGGAGAAAAGAAAATCGGGAATAATTACTATTATTTCGATCCATCAAATGGCGCACGTATGCTTAAAGGTTGGCGTCAGGATGGTAGTAAGTGGATGTATTATCCTGATGGGAAATTATCAATTGGATTTTTTATGATCAATTCTGATTTTTATTATTCAGGAACGGATGGCAGAGTGCAAACGGGCTGGATGACTATTGGAAATGATAAAAAGTATGGTATCCCGAATGAAAAAGGTAAATGGGCTAAAGGCTGGACAGAAATAGACGGGCTTTGGTATGAATTTGACCAAAACGGTGGGTTTACAGGAAATACCCGCGGTAACAAGGGCATCGATGTCTCCTCGTTTCAAGGACATATTAACTGGAAGCAAGTGGCAGACAGCGGCGTTACTTTTGCTATATTGCGTGCGATGGTATGGAGCGGAAATGCAAGCTCCGGCGGCTATGTAGTAGATCCGTATTTTTACGAAAATGTGGAGGGTGCTAAGGCAAATGGTGTAAAGGTAGGCGCATATATTTATTCCACCGCTTTCGATGAATCTGAAATACGCGGCGAAGTGGGCTTCTTCCTTAATATGATGGCACCGCTAAAAGCGAGCGGTTTTGCGTTTGATTTGCCTGTTTATGTGGACTACGAGGATAAATCTATTGTAGACAACATTGGCAGCTATGATAGACGTACAGAGCTGTTAAAATACGAGATGGATTTAATATCGGCTAACGGTTATCATACGGGAATGTATATGAACTTGAACTGGGCTAGAAACATTGTGAATGCAGCATCACTGCAAAATCAGGGCTACGATTTATGGCTGGCACAATGGGGGCCTAATATGACTTGGACTAATGGCACACCTGCTATGTGGCAGTACTCTAATAACGGTTCTGTACCGGGAATAAGCGGCAGAGTGGATCTTGATTATGTATATAAGGATTACTCATATATCAAAGGCTCGGCAGGCGGCGGCATTTCCAAAACATATACAGTATATGATATTAACAGCCAAAGAAAAGTGACTGACACAATGCTGAACATACTGTCAGGGATAGTAAATAACGAGGTGGGCGACGGACTTGGGCTTACGGGAATGGACAAAACTTCTTTATGGAAAGCACAAGCGGTAGCTGCACATTCTTGGCTGCTTTACCAATATGAAAACCAAAATACTACTCCGAGCGTGGGGCTTAGAACTGACGGCGCATATGAATCGGTGAAAAACGCAGTATATACTGTGCAGGATAAAGTGGCGCTGTATGGTGGCAGACCTATAAATGCAATGTACGGAGCGTCCTGTAATGGAGTTACAAACTCAGCGGCTACATTTTATGGTACATCAGTACCATATCTTACAAATGTGGACAGACATTGGGAGAGAGAATGGTCATCATCCGGCTCGCTAAAGGATAAAACATATACGTCTAAGCGCTCTAGTATAGAGAGCATAGTGGGAGCCGGTGCAGTAGCAAGCACAAGCCCTGAAAACTGGGTGAGCGTAACGCGAGACAATTACGGATACGTAACAAGCGTAAGAATGTGCGGACAAAATGTTACGGTAGCTAACGCTTATGATAATCTTTATGGTGTAGTGTCGGGAGATTTTAACCCGAGCTATGCAGGCGGAGAAACTTGGAAAATCACCAATAATGGCAATGGACATTGTATTGGTATGAGCCAGTGGGGAGCCGCGGCAATGGTGGCAAACGGATATTCTTGGGACGCTATAGTAAGACATTATTATCCGAATACAACGATATCATCATACTAATTAATGTGATACAACTGCAATTTTACTTTTGATTGTCCTACTAAAATCCTCGTCGTTGCTATATGCGAATTGACAAAGGTTGGATACAAGGACAATAATAAATTAAGCTGCTATAAATACCGCTGCCGTAAATATTGGCGGCGGTATTTAGATATAAGGAGAAGCTTTATGAAGCCAAAATCCAATGTAAAAACATTTATAGCACTGCACTTATTACTGGTGGTGTTCAGTTTATCAAGTGTATGCAGTAAAATGGCAAGCACAAAAGCATTTATGAGCATCGGCTGGATAATATTTTATGGGCTTGTAATAGCGTTGCTCGGCATATATGCCATTGGCTGGCAGCAGATTATCAAGCGAATACCACTATCTACCGCTTATGCCAATAAAGCGATAACGGTGCTGTGGGGACTAATATGGGGCATGCTGATATTTGGTGAAAAGCCTACGCTGACAAAGCTTATTGCTTGCTTGTTAATAATATGCGGTACGATATTATTTTCAAGCGCAGATAAGGAGGCACAGCCAAATGAATGAGATGCTACCATATATTCTTTTGTTTTTGCTCAATGTTTTTATTGCGGCTGTAAGCCAGGTGCTGCTTAAAAAAGCAGCGATGAAGCATTACGACAGCGTGATAAAAGAGTACCTAAATCCACTTGTGATAATAGCGTACGCGATGTTTTTCGGCACTACCCTCATAGGGGTGCTTGCGTATAAGGTGATACCGCTAAGTCTTGGGCCTGTGCTTGAATCTACGGGGTATTTGTATATTACGTTTTTCGGAGCAATATTATTTAAAGAAAAAATCAATGCCAAAAAGCTGATTGCTTTGGCAATGATAATAGGCGGAATATTAATATATACACTTTGCTAAACTATCCACCGCTATGATGACGATTTTGTCATTATAGCGGTGGATTTTTTGTGCCAAAAACCTGCATAGCTGCATTTACTATATATAGCACGAGAAATATTGGAGGTGACGGGCTATGGATATATTGCGCGTAGAGGGAGTGTCTGTAAAATATCACGCGAAAAACGGCGAGATAGAAGCTTTGCGCGGCATAAGCTTCAGCGTGCAAAAGGGCGAGCTTGTGTCCATAGTAGGGCCTTCGGGCTGCGGCAAATCTACATTGCTTTCTGCACTTAGCGGAGTTATTCGCCCGTCAGCAGGTATGGTACTTGTAAAAGGCGAGCCAATCACAGGAATATCTCCGCATATAGGATATATGCTTCAAAAAGATAATTTGCTTGAATGGCGCACTATTTTTGGCAATGTACTGTTTGGGCTTGAAATACGTAAAGAAAAAACCGACGAAAATATAGCACGAGCAGTGGAACTACTGAAAACTTATGGCCTGTATGAATTTCGGTATAAATATCCGCATCAATTATCGGGCGGTATGCGGCAGCGCGTATCTTTAATACGTACACTTGCCACAAGCCCTGATATTTTGCTTTTAGATGAAGCGTTTTCCGCACTGGATTATCAAACGCGGCTATCGGTAACGGACGACGTGTATCGTATATTAAAGGCGGAAAATGTTACGACATTAATGGTAACGCACGACATTCCCGAAAGCATCAGTATGGGTGACCGTGTACTGATATTATCGAGCCGCCCTGCACGGGTGAAAGAAAGCCTTGTGCTGGATTTTGGCAAAGAGCGCACACCGCTTACTTGCCGTACAAGTAGCTTGTTTAGTGAATATTTCGACCATATATGGAAAGAGCTGAAAGCAGATGAATGAAAATTCTACCGAGCGCAAGGCATATCTTGCCGGCAAAGAGCGCCGCCGCCGCAATATACATATATGTCAGGTGTCGGCGCTGTGCTTGTTTTTTGGAATATGGGAGCTGTCGGCGCATCTTGGGCTGATAGATTCTTTTGTGCTGTCATCGCCGTCTCGTATTATCAAAACACTTGTTAATTTATCAGGCAATCATTTTTTAATGCATCTCGGTGTTACGGTATATGAAACATTGGTAGGCTTTGTACTGGGCGCGGCACTCGGCACGGCAATAGCAATATTATTGTGGTGGAGCAGCTTTATATCAAGCGTAGCAGAGCCGTATCTTGTGGTATTAAACAGCTTGCCGAAGATAGCTTTAGGGCCAGTGATAATAATACTTGTGGGTGCAGGCACAAAGGCAATAATTTTTATGGCGCTTGCAATTTCGCTGATAGTAACGGTGATGGAAATGCTCGCCGGATTTAGAGGCACGGATAAAGATTACCTTTTAATGGCGCGCACTTTTGGCGCATCAAAACGGCAAATGTTTGTAAATATCGTATTGCCGTCTAATATAGGCACGCTTTTTAATTCACTCAAAATCAATATAGGACTATCGCTTGTGGGCGTAATTGCAGGCGAATTTCTTGTGAGCAAAGCAGGGCTTGGCTATCTTATTGTGTACGGAGGGCAAGTGTTTCAGCTGGATTTAGTAATGGCAAGCGTGCTTGTGCTTGCAATATTGGCGGCTATAATGTACGAGAGCGTATCTCTCTTGGAGCGTTTGGCTTCACATTTTTATGGCAAATAGTGCTTGAGTAAAATCAAGACTTTTTTGTAAAATTATCAAAATGAGGTGTAAGTATGAAAGGGTTTAAACGTGTTTTTGCAATTGTACTTTGCGCTGCGCTTGTAGCGCTGCTCGCAGTAAGCTGCACGGATAAAAGTGCAGACAAGGTGAGAGTATGCGAAGTAACACACTCTATATTTTATGCGCCGCAGTATGTAGCACTGGCAAAAGGATTTTTTGCGGAAGAAAATATAGAAGTAGAGCTGTCGAACGGGCAGGGCGCAGACAAGGTTATGAGTGCTGTATTGTCGGATAATGTGGACATAGGGTTTGCTGGGCCTGAAGCTTGCGTGTATGTGTATAACGAGGGCAAAGAGGATTATGCCAAAGTATTTGCACAAATGACTAAATGTGACGGCAGCTTTTTAGTGGCAAGAGAAAAAGATGATGCGTTTACTTGGGATAAGCTTAAAGGTAAACATATTTTACCCGGCCGTAAGGGCGGTGTGCCATATATGGCACTTGAATATGCAATGAAGAAAAACGGATTAGATCCCAGCAAAGATTTACTTATGGACAATTCAATACAATTTGCATTAATGGCAGGCGCTTTTGCCGCAGGTACGGGCGATTACGTAACATTGTTTGAGCCTACTGCATCCAGTATGGAAAAAGAGGGGCGCGGATATATAGTGGCAAGCGTTGGAGAAAAGGCAGGAGAGATGCCATATACCGCGTATTTCGCGAAGCAAAGCTATATATATAAAAACAAAGACATTATAAAGCGTTTTGTAAAGGCTGTAGCTAAAGGGCAGGAATGGGTGGCAAAGCACGAGGCGAGCGAAATTGCCGAATGTGTGAAAGACAGCTTCCCCGATAGTGATATAAATGTGCTTACAAGCGCAGTAAAAAGATATAAAGATATAGGAGCGTACAGCACTACACCCGAGATGAGCCGAGAGAGCTTTGAGCTTTTGCAAGAGGTGATGACAAAGGCAGGAGAGCTTGAAAAAACAGCGCCATTTGAAAAAATAGTTGATAATTCATTTGTAAAATAAAAATATGCCGTGAACAAAATTTTGTTCACGGCATATAATATATTTATTCGTTTTTGCCGCAGCATTTTTTATATTTAAGTCCGCTGCCGCAGGGGCAAGGGTCGTTGCGGCCGGGCTTTTTGCCTTTATGCACAGGCTGGTTTTTCACGCTGCCGTCTCCGCCGGCTTCACTTGTAGGCTTTGCTACTTGCTCACGGGTGAGGGGCTGCTGCTGTGCTATCTCTACTGTTAATAGCATACGTGATGCATCTTCGCGTATAGATGCAACCATTGCATCAAACATATCAAAGCCTTCGATACGGTATTCTACAACAGGGTCTTTTTGACCGTAGCTGCGCAGGTATATACCTTTACGGAGCTGCTCCATATCATCGATATGCTCCATCCACTTTGTGTCTACTACGCGTAATAATACAACGCGCTCAAGCTCGCGCATAAGCTCAGCGCCATATTTTTGCTCTTTGGCGGCGCAGATATTCATAGCACGGGTGTATAGCTCTTTAGCGATATCCTCGGCGTTTATTTCGCCTAATT
>JAVWEG010000086.1:0-7389 GCA_036641735.1 Oscillospiraceae bacterium | reverse complement strand
CGGATGAGCTTGATGATGAACTTGATGATGACGAGCTTGAGGAGGAGGACGAGCTAGGCACCGATGACGAGCTAGGCACCGATGACGAGCTTGGCGCAGATGACGAGCTTGGCGCTGGTGACGAGCTTGGCGCTGGTGACGAGCTTGGCGCAGGTGACGAGCTTGGCGCAGGTGATGCTACTTCGTCGTCATCGTCATCATCGTCGTCGTCATTATTTGGAGACGGAGATGTTGGTAACGGCGGTGTTGAATTTTTGGGTGTTGAATTCGCTTTTGGCTTATCCTCTTCATCATCGTCATCGTCGTTATCTTCAAACAATGGATTTACATTGTTATTTTTGCCTCTTTTTTCAGCTTCTTCTTCGGCTTTTTCGTTTTCTTCTTCGGCTTTTTCTTCTTGTTCTTCTTTTTCTTTTTGTTCTTTTTTAAGCTTTTCTTTTAAATCGTCTGTAATATCTTTTACTTTCCAGCCCGTAGCCTTTTGTATTCTTTCTTGTAAAGCGGCATCGCTAAGTACAGCCGCGCCCACATATGCCGGTACTGATTTTGGATCTTGCTTTACTAATTGCATTTCAGTTTTTGTGGTATTGCCGTTAGCATCTGTTTGTATTACCAGCTGTGCAGAATAGCCTGCCTCTACCGTTACTTCGTGTATTTCATTAGTTACGGGATCGGTATATTGCACTACTACTGTTCCATCTAATATATGTAATACGGAATTGCCGTATTTATCTGTTTCTATATATCCCGACGTACCACGTATGCCTGTAACCATAGTAGAAGTACGTATTTCTAAGGTTTCATCAGCGGCAAGTTTTTCTTTGATATTGAAAAAGATATTGCCTTCCTCTACAAAAAGCTCTTGTTTTTTGTTTTTCTTTTTTACTGCAACTTTAGATTTTTCATCTAGCTTTACAGCCTTTTTATCATCTAAATTAATAATTACATAGCTTTTTAGCTCTGTAGACAACACGTTGCCGCTATAAAGCTTTAATTTTTCTTTTAATTTAAGCTCTTTACCGTCACTTTTTTGCAGTGCTACTTTACCTGAATAGCTATCTATATTCATATTTACAGCCACAGCAGAATCGGCAGCAAAGCTCGGCAATGTAAATGCCATAGCAAATAATATCGTCGCTGTAACAATTGGTATTTGTTTGTTTTTCATATTACTCCTCCCACGCATTGCTTTTTTCAAAATACGAAATAATATTCTCGTCCAGTTTGCCATCGCTTGCCATACTATGCAAAATATTAAATGCTTTTGACGGCGGCATACCCTTTTTATATGGTCTGTCTCTTGCTGTCAGAGCATCAAATATATCAAGCACTGTCAAAAACCTTACTTGCATAGGTAATTGCTTTGCAGTAAGATGCTCGGGATATCCCGAGCCGTCTAAAAGCTCGTGATGATGTGATGCCCACTCGGGTACGTTTTCATAATATTTAGGAAAATGTATTTCGCCAAGCATTTTGGCTGTCATCTCTACGTGGCTTTCCATTGTATGGCGCTCGGCAGCCGTAAGTGTGCCTTTGCGCACCGAAAGCGCCTCATATTCTTCATTTGTAAGCCACGGGCAAACATTGCCGTTTTCGTCAATAAATGTTTTAGTAACTAGCTTTGCGAGTGCTTCTACCACTTCATCTTGTAAAAAGCCTGCCTCGTTTGCCTTTTCCACAAGCTCTAAAGCATTTGCAAGCTCTTGTTGCAGCGCTTCGTATTGTACATTATCGATTTTATTATTTGCATAATCTAAACGCTGCAAAAGCCCTATTACACGTATTCTGTCTTTGAATGTTTTAATTTCAGCGCCAAGCCTGCTTTCTTTATCCATTACTGCTAGTGGAATAGTAAGCTTGCCCACATCGTGCAGCCACGCGCTCATAAGAAATTGCAACCGTTCTTCTAATGGCACAGCATTTTCGCTATGCTCGTTTTGTATCCAATCGAAAAATTTAGCTCCGTATCTTACCATATTGCGAGTGTGGTTAGCGTTATAAGGTGTACGTGCATCTATCGCCGTAGACATTACACGTACAAACGAATCAAACATTCCGCGCACTTCTGCGGAATAATTCATATTAGTAAGGCATATTGCCGCTTGTGATGCAAGTGACAATATTACTCTTTCGCAAGATTTATCAAACGGTATTACATTTTTATCACTGTCCTCGGCATTAATAAGCTGTAATACGCCAATTATTTCGCCTGTATCGTCCTCCATAGGCACTACAAGCATTGATGTGGTTTTGTATCCTGTCATTTTGTCATAACTGCGCGGCCCTGCAAAATCATATTTTTCGCTTTTATACACATCTGCTACATTAATAAGCATTTTATCCAGCACTGCACACGAGCATACATTTTTACGGGTAATCTGCACAGGCGGCAATGAAATTTCGCCGTATGCGCCGCCTTTTTTAGTGCCGTTAGACAGCGTAATCATTAGGCTGAACATCAAAGTATTATCTACCTTACGATAAAGCGTGCCGCCGTCACAGCAAGTTACGTCCATAGCTGCTTTCAGTATTATCTCAAACAGCTTGTCCCCGTCTTTTTCTCGAGACAGCGCTATTCCTATATCCAGTAATTGCTCGCTGCTAATATCGTTCATATAAATATCTCCTCACCGCTATGCGCCAAAACTACATTTGTATACATTGTATTCAGCTTTGCTTGTATCTCTGATAACTGAGCATCGGTACGCAATGGAGAATGATGAAAAAGCCGTATTTCTTTTACATTACACCGTTTACCAAGCTGTGCCGCATCTTGCCAAGTAGAATGACCAAAGCCTTTATGCTTTTCCTTTTCGCACGGCACAAATTGTGCATCTATTATAAGTAAATCCGCATTTTGGATAAAATCCGCTATTTTATCATCAGCTTCTTTTGTACTCTCATAATCTGTGGCATATACTATATTTTTGTTGTTATAGCTAAGCTTTATCAGCAATGCGCCGCCCGGGTGATTACCCTCTTTTGTATTTACCTGTACTTTGCCGATATTGAAGCTTTGTTTATTTATATCGTTAAATACAATGTTTTCAGAAAAAGCTTGCGAAGAAACAGGCCATAATGGCGTATTCATCAAACAATCTATTTGCTCGCGCACGCTTAGCCCATCACGCTTTGCGCCGTAAATATCGCATTTAAATGCGGAATTATATAAAAGCTGAGCCGCAGGCAAACCTATAATATGGTCTACGTGAGTATGCGACAGCAGTAAGGATATATGGTTTTCTTGCGGTTTTAGCCAATTTTCCAATCTATTTATGCCTGTGCCGCCATCTAATACCAGCACTTCATCACCCATACGTACAGCTACGCACGAGGTGTCTCCGCCATAAAATATGTAATTTTTATCGCACACAGGCACTGTGCCGCGCGTACCCAAAAAAGTTACCGAAGTTCTTAGCATTTTTTCACCATTTCCTCATACTATAACTATATTAATAGTACCACAATTTTTAAAGTAATACAATAAAACGATTGATTTATTTTTTTGACTATGAAATTTCGCTTGCATTTAATAAATGCTTTTGATATAATAAATATACCCCATAGGGGCATATGGCATAGGAGGATAGTTATGGAACATATTAACAGCACAGATGTTACACGTAGATTATCTCGAATAGAAGGGCAAGTACGCGGCATTAATGAGATGGTGCGCAGCGGACGTGAATGTGAGGACATTATGGTACAGCTTTCGAGCGTAAACAGTGCTATTACCCAAGTAGCAAAAATAATACTCACAGAGCATCTTGAGCATTGCGTAGTAAAAGGCATAAAAAGCGGAGACGAGGACGGCACAGTTGCCTCTTTAAAAAAAGTGGTATCGCAATTTGCTAAAATGAAATAGGAGAATTTACAATGGATAAAGAACATTTGCATACACATTCTCACGAGCATAATGAAGAAGAAAGCCCTATAAAGCTGATATTTAAAATAGCACTGGCGGCGGCGCTTGTATTGGCGGCGCATTTTATTCCTATGCCGTATTCGCTTATTGCATATGTAATTGCGTATGTTATTGTAGGCTACGAGGTAGTGATTAACGCTGTACATAGCACATTTCACGGTGAATTATTTGACGAAAACTTTTTAATGGCACTCGCTACAATAGGCGCGTTTTCGATAGGCTCGTATTCTGAAGCTGTAGCTGTTATGATATTTTACAATGTTGGCGAATTGTTTCAAGACCTAGCTGTGGCACGCTCACGTAAAAACATAGCACAGCTTATGGATATTCGTCCTGATTTTGCCGTAATTGTAGAAAACGATATTGAAACTACAGTAAGCCCCGATGCTGTTTCCGTAGGCGATATAATACGTATAAAGCCAGGCGAACGCGTACCTTTGGATTGCGTTGTTACGCACGGTGCAAGCGCTGTAGATACAAGCGCGCTCACAGGCGAGAGCGTACCTTTAGATGCGCTTGAAGGCTCTTTGCTTTCAAGCGGAAGCGTAAATCTTACAGGTGTGCTTACTTGCCGAGTAAATAACGAATTTTCACAATCCACCGTGCAAAAAATATTGGATTTAGTAAGCGAGGCAGGTGACAAAAAAGCGCGTGCCGAAAAGTTTATTACACGCTTTTCTAAAATATATACTCCCTGCGTTATATTTGCCGCAGTATTAATTGCTTTTGTACCTCCGATATTTGGCGGAATATTCAGCGAATGGTTTTATCGCGGACTGATATTTCTAGTGGTAAGCTGTCCTTGTGCGCTTGTAATAAGCATACCTGTCGGCTTTCTTGGCGGTATTGGCGGCGCTGCCAAAAACGGTGTACTGGTAAAGGGAGGCAATGTATTAGATGCTCTATCTGTGCCAAAAGCAGTGGTATTTGACAAAACAGGTACTTTAACAAAAGGCAAATTTGTTTTAACCGAGGCAAAGCCTGCCGACGGTGTGAGCAAAGATGAATTAATGCGCGCAGGCGCAATATGCGAACGCAGCTCTAATCACCCTATTGCCGTTTCAGTGTATGCCGCTTGTAAATATTCAGACAATAACGAAAAAGTGTTGAAATACGAAGAGCTTGCGGGATACGGTGTATTATCTTCTGCTGCGAGCGGAGAATATGCCGCCGGCAACAAAAAGCTAATGGATAAGCTTTCAATAGCCTTGCCTGATATTCAACACAGCGCCGCCACTTTATTGTATATAGCACAAAACGGTAAATATCTCGGCTGTTTAATGGTGGCGGACGAAATTAAAGACGGTGTAAAAAACGCAATTCAAGAGCTGCGAAATTTAGGTGTGGAAAAATGTTATATGCTTACTGGAGATAACGAAGCTATCGCTAAAGAAATATCCGCAGCGGCAGGGCTAGACGGATATAAGGCAGGGCTTTTACCTCAACAAAAGGTGGAGGCATTTGAAGAAATAACAAATGATATCGGCACTTGTGTTTATGCAGGCGACGGCATAAATGATGCTCCGCTATTAGCGTGTGCCGATGTAGGCATAGCTATGGGAGGAGTAGGCTCTGATGCTGCAATTGAGGCTGCCGATGTAGTATTAATGACGGACGACATATCAAAAATAGCTTCTGCAATACGTATATCAAGAGGAGCAAAGCGTATAGTACACGAAAATATCGGAATGGCGCTCGGCATAAAGCTTGCCGTTATGATAGTGGCGGCTTTTGGTGCTGTACCGATGTGGCTTGCCATATTTGCCGATGTAGGTGTAGCACTGCTTGCCGTAGCTAATTCTGCAAGAGCAATAAGGCTTAAATAAAAGCGTAATAAAAACGGCTGCGAACAAATTATTCGCAGCCGTTTTTTTAATTTATATTAATTAATATTTCCGCTTTTAATATTGCGATTAAATAACATAAATACGCCTAATACCATTAATAGCAAGCCTGTTAATATAAGCATATATTCTATTTTTATTAAGTCACTGGCAGGGCCGAATATCGTCATACCAAGCGGAATAGCAGAAGATGCAAGTATTTGCACAAGGCTGAATACTCTGCCCTGCATATTAAGCTCTACCGTCTCTTGCAAAACCACCATTCCTGTTGAATTGATAAGCGGCATTGAAGCGCCTGCAATAAAAAGGAATATTAAATAAGCGGTAAAATTAGTAGAAATCCCAAGCGCCGCCGTGAACAAGCCATACAAAATCGTACCCAATATTAGCGTATGCAGCCTGTTTTTGCAGCCTCCCCACACAGAGATGATA
The DNA here is from genome assembly GCA_036641735.1 of Oscillospiraceae bacterium. GTDB lineage: Bacteria > Bacillota > Clostridia > Oscillospirales > Ruminococcaceae > JAGPHI01. The sequence goes on along the minus strand of JAVWEG010000086.1, from coordinate 1,188 downwards.
ATTCCGCCTATCACAGTGCCAACGCTCCACAACATTTCGTTTGCTGTAAGGCGCCACACTTCTTCGCCAAAGCTGCGCGCTACCATTAGCGGAGTAAGTATACAAGCCGGTGTAACAAGAAACATCATTATGCCATAGCAAAACAAAAACGTGCGTAAAAACGGATGTTCCCAAGTATATTTAACACCCTCTTTAAGGTCTGCAAGCACACCCTTTTCCTCTTGGTTCAAATTGCGCTTTACTTTATCTACTTTAATAAAAAGCAAAATTCCTATACCGATTACAGCAGTAATTACATCTATAAAAAACGCAGCCTGTAGCCCGAACAAAGATAAAATGCCGCCGCTTACAGCAGGCGCTGCCAGTAAAGTAAGCGACTGTATTGTGCCATTAATGCCATTTATCCTCATTAATTTTTCCTTTGGCACAAGCTGCGGAATAAGAGCGTTTACAGCCGGAGACTGCACCCCTGAGCCTACCGAGCGCACCGCCGATATAACAAACAAAATCCACAATTCCTTATATCCCGTCATAAAAACAAGTGCCGATACGAGCGTAGCCACAGCTATCATACCGTCCGCCATAATAATAAGCAGCTTTCGGTTATGCCTATCTGCCCATACACCTGCAAACAGTGATATTAATATCTGCGGCAAAAAGCTGCAAAGTGTAGAAATCATAAGCATTACGCCCGATGATGTGCTAAGGGTAATATGCCATACAATAGCAAACTGAGTAAGTGCTGAGCCAAACAACGATATTGCTTGTCCCGACAAAAACCAAGCCGTGCGCTTTTGCCAATTATTATATGTACATATCGGTGCTGTCTTTTGCAAATTAATTATATCATTTTCCATTTTCATAAATAAATAATAAGTTATATTTACATTAAACTTATTCTCTTTCTTGAATTTAAAGCCTTCGCTTTTATTTTGCGCTTTTTATCATAACATATTTGCGGCAAAATAACAAAAAAATATAATATTGCAAAGTAATAATGTTTTACCTTGCATTTTGCTTTATAATTCTTTATAATAAAATACAATGCTATTATATATGCGCTTGTAACTCAGCTGGATAGAGTGCGTCCCTCCTAAGGACGAAGCCGGAGGTTCAAATCCCCTCAAGCGCGCCAAAAATAAAAGGTAATAATGATTTATGGCTCATAAAGCCAGTAACCATGTGCCT
>JAVWEG010000085.1:4711-7474 GCA_036641735.1 Oscillospiraceae bacterium | reverse complement strand
GGTGCTTAATTCAGACCAAATTGCCGGCTTTACATCCGTATGCCCTATTGGCTTTGATAAGTTGAGTATGCTTGCAAATAATGTGCCGGGTATCTCACTTGCCGCTATGTTCCCTTTTAGCTATTCTACAAGAATAGACCCCGAGGGGCTTTATCTTGGTAAAACCGCCGATGGCGGTTATTTCTTTTTAGACTTATTTAAGAATGATATGAATAAATCTAATGGCAATATCTGCATATATGGAGAAAGTGGATACGGTAAAAGCTATTTATTGAAAAAAATAATAGACCAAATGCTGATACGTCCTAATGTAGGCGCGTTTTCATTTGATTATGAAAATGAATACTCTCGCCTATTTACAAAGCTCGGCGGTATTTCTATCAATGCCGTAGATAATAAATATATGTTAAATCCATTAGAAGTACGTGCATTCAGAACATTTAGAGACGACATCGAAGCAGATGAAACGGATTTTGCAGCATTTACCTATAAGAACTTTTTAGCGCAGCATCTATCTTGGCTAAAAGAATTTATGCCATACGTAATACCATATATTAAAGGGCTTGAGCTTGATTTGCTTATGGCTTTGATAAATGAATTGTATTTTACATTTGATATTACAGAAAAAAGTGATTTTGAAAATTTACAGCCTAACGACTATCCTACTTTTTCCGATTTGTACGAATTTACGCAAAAGGTTATCGACAATAAAAAAGATTATGAGCTTTTTCGTCTTTTCCCTAATGATAATTTTGCAAATATATTATTAATGCTAAAGGATTTGAAAGACGGCAGCCTTGCACCGATGTTTAACGGACACACTTATTTACCGACTGCCACGAAGATGAATATAAACATACAGGAGCTAGTCCTCGGTGACAATCACCGCACTCAAGCGTATTTATTCAATATGACAACATATATGTGGTCAAAAATCATACAGCGTGATATACATTATTTTTTCAGCGTTGATGAACTATATTTAATGTGCGATGATAAGTACCCTCAAGCAATTCGATTTTTACGAAGTGTAGCAAAGCGCATTAGAAAATACAATAGCTTTTTAGCCACCAGTACGCAACAGCTTGGTGACGTTCTCTCTCCCGAGCTTTACACTTACACAGCTCCCTTGTTCAACAGTCCGTCCGTGAAATTTCTGTTTAACCCGGGCGCTCTTGATGCAGGACTATACAAAAAGCTAACACAGATGTCAGACAGCGAGTTTTCTATTTTGCAATCGCTAAAAGCTCACGAATGTCTTGTGTTGGTTGGCAAAAACGACCGCTACAAAATTACTGTTGGAGCTTTGCCACACGAAAAAGAGCTGTTCGGTAAAGGTGGTGGCGCTTAATGACTGCTGCTATCGCAGTAAAAATAACAGCGGCGGCGGCACAGCTTGTAAAGAATAAAAAGTTTTGGCTTTGCATAGCTACTGCTGCTTTGTTCCCTATCGCTATATTGGTTCTTCTACTTGGTTTGCTTGTAAGCATATTCATCTCTTTCAGCTATGATATGAACACAAATCTAAATGATTACGCTGCCGCCGTTACAGCAGTTGCCGCCAAAAATGATATTACAAATTATTTATCGCCGTATTTAGTAAAAGCTATTGATAGCTGTGATAACGAGCTGTTTAGCTCTGCATCACAGCTTGAAGCTTTTATTTTGAACAATTTTGTACAAACGACAATAGAAGAAACAGAGAATATAGACGGCACCAAAAAAAGAGTGGTAAAGCATAGATATTATAGTACAAGTGAAATGTTCTCTATAGTTCAAAATGCACCGTTCAATCTATCGGAAAACGATATACAGCTTATTTGTGAATTATCTCTTGAACCATTAGGCGATTTTCCAACAGATAATATACCGATTACCCCGGGCGAAATGTCAAATCCTCTTGTAGGTTGGGTATCCAGTCCATATGGCTCACGCACAGACCCTTTTACAGGAGCTATGACGTTTCATAACGGTATGGACATAGTAGCTGTAAACTGGCACTCTAGTGTACACGCTATCTATAACGGAGTAGTACATAGTACAGGTACACATAAATCGTATGGTAATTGGATTATGCTTGAGCATAAAAAAAATGATAAAACATTCTACACTTTCTATGCTCATTTAAGTAAAATATCCGTTTTTAGCGGTCAAACAATATTGAGCGGTCAAGTAATAGGCAACGAGGGCGGACAGCCTAAAGAGGATGAAAATGCCGGTGATTCTACCGGGCATCATTTGCATTTTGAGGTTAGATTGACACCACAAAGCAGCTCTCACACTAACCCATTAGCCTACATTGTTGGCTACTAGCTTTACACCACACTTTACATCGTAGGTACGTTATAAATATACAAGTTTGCACCAAAGCTTTAAATTATTTATACGTGCTTACGTTGTTTAAGCTTTTTTACGCGTAATTTTTCCAAGCTCTGCACCAGTTTTGGTGCAACGTAAAACAAGCTGCAATGCGGCTTGAAGTGTTTCGTGGTGCGTTTTTTGCACCACGCTTTATCCTGTAGCATAGACCATAGGCTATGCTTTCTTTCGCCGTAAATCTCCATTCGTAGCTAAAATCTATTGCTGTCAATTTTAGAAAGGTATAACAAAATGAGAAGAAGTATAAGCATAGACAATGAGCTTTCAAACGATATAGATAAAATTGCCGCCGAGCAAAATAAGGCTATTAACGCTATCGTTGAGGACGCTTTAAAAATGTATCGCGATTACCAATATATGGAAAACAAAGCTTTCCTTATTAAC
>JAVWEG010000085.1:0-4701 GCA_036641735.1 Oscillospiraceae bacterium | reverse complement strand
ATTTTGAATGTAACAAAAGGTATGCTTAATATGGCAGAGCGAACTATTAACAATAAAGCAAGTGCAGTTCTTAGTGAGCTTGCTATTCAAAGCGCAGTATCAAATATGATACTTGCAAAATCACTTGATATAAGTGATAAAGAGTATAACAAATATCGATTGATTGCACTTGATTTTTTGAAAGATAAAAATAGAGTGCTGCGGCTCGATGAGGTATTATGATGCCAAAGCTTATAGACAAATGTGCATATATAAAAGTTGGAAATACGCATATGAATAACATCTTGGAATATGCCGGCAACAAAATAGACAAACAAAAAATAATTTTCTCTGATAATAGCAGTTTAGAATTTGATAATGAAAAAAAGCTTGACCTTGATATTTTACAAGCTGACAGTAAAAAGGTACACTACGTAATTTTATCATATAAAGATAGTTACAAAGAAAAACTGCTGTCACCTGCGCAATACAAAAAGCTGCCTAGTAAAATAACCGTGGACGATACAATAACTTTAGTGCCGGATTTAAGCAATAAAAAAAATATTGATAATACAGAAATACAAGAATTGGATTTTTTCGCAAATATAGACGAAAACAAAGCTACACATCGATTACAGGATTTAGATTATGATTTATATTTAGGATATATCGGAGAACGTGCCGGAGTGGAAAAAATCAGAGGAAATGGATTGTTTACCAATATAACAAAGTCGGGCGATATAAGCACAAAGGAAGCAAAAGAAATTTCTGATAATTACAAAGGTAATATCTGCTGGTCACATATTATCTCACTTCCAACCGATGATGCAAAAGAAAACGGATATGATAGGCGGCAAGCTTGGAGTGACTTAATGGCTGCTAAAGCGCCTGAAATAGCAAAGGCTTATAACATTAGCCTTGAAAACTTAGTTTACTTTGGCGCATTTCACGGAAATACAGACAATCCGCATATTCATTTAGAATTTTTTTCAAAATCCAAAACAGAGGGCTTTGTGAGAGGTGATAATGCAATGCAAAAGGCATTGCGCAAAACAAAATCGGTTTTCACTAATGAAATATTTAAAAATGACGTATCCGGTATACAAAAAGCGATAGGCTTAGCTAGGGATACCATTAACGATAAATTTAAAGAAGAATTTACAAATCCAAAGCAGCTCACAGGCGCGCAATTCACGCAACTACAGGATATATCAAGCTCTTTACCACATAAAGGAAAAACACAATATATGTATTTGGATAAAGATATTAAAATCAAGGTGGACGATTTACTTAAAGACATTTTAATGGATAACGATAACTTATATGCACTTTTGCGCAATTATTTACTAAGTAAAAAAGATTATATGCTGCTGTATGCCGATAAACCACAAGTAATAGAAAAAGAAATGCTAAAAGCTATAGACAAGCTTCTTTATCCGCAAAAAGGTGATTTTACAGGGCTGCATAACACAATCGTTCGTGCAGCAATTGAGCTGCAATATCCGTCACCTGATAATTGTTCATTTGAATTTGCAAAATCCTTGAGCAATAAAAAGGAAAATAAATTATATCTATCAGCTCCCTTAAATGCAAGTAGTAATATGCCATTTTCTTCGCCAAAATCTATAATAAATTCAAGTGAAGCTGTGAAATCAGTTAGCCGTAAGCTTATACGCGCATTAGCGCAAAGTCTATATTCAAGCGCAAAAAGAAAAGATTACAATAATACAAAAGAAAGCTTAAACGAAAAACATACTTTAAGTGAGAAGAAAAGCTTGAAAAGCACAAATAAAAATCTTGAGGAAAATGAGGTAATGCGATAATGGATAGTCTTACTTACAAGCAAGAAACAGCTTATCGCGCTTCGATTGCTGCTTTTGCATCGCATCAAAACATAGCTAAATACTGGATTGGTAAAAGATGTATAGTTGAAAACGAGGATAACACATATTTTGAAATAACGATGCCTAATATTTCGGCTTTTAGACGCGGCTTTGTTTTAGGTGAGGATTTAAGACGATTAACAGATGTTGGTACGCTTGAGATTGTAAAATATTTAGATAGCGTTTCAAATAAGCTCAAGCAGAGCGGTATTACTCTTATAAGCTGTTCTACAAATGAGGATTTAGAAATTATTGACTTTTTGATATTAGTAAACGGCTCTTTTTATTTAATTCATTCGCAGCTAGAGTTAGAGCAGCTTACCGCCGCACATATTAGCAAATCAAATAAACTTTTAAAAAGTCTCGATATTACAAGTCCGATATTGATATCAATACCAATAGAAGATGTGCAAGGAGCTTAACAATGAAAGATTTATTAGAGTTTATTGTAAATAACAGGTTTGAATATAGCCCGATATCTGCTTTAGAGATATTACGTCAAAATCCAAAAGCTAAATTTATACGAAGCTACAGCTTTTGGTACAAGGCAGGTTATTCTGTAAAAACCGATGCGGTATCTATAAACGTGCCATTGCCACAAAGTGATTTTAGCTTTATGCGCAATGGGGTTTTAGTTTCTCTTGCAAATGTGACAGACAGTGAAAAGCAATATATAATTGAAAACAACGTAAAGTTGCAAAGCACTATTAAATACAATTCATATCCAATGTTTAATATAAAAGATACCGATTGCTCTTTATCTGCTATTAAGTTTAGAGTGCCTAAAGATATAAATTTAAAATGCTTTGCGCTGCTGCGCAAGCTTAACATAAGTATTGTACAAGCTCCGATTTTCGCAATGCACCTTAGTCCATATTATAACGGCAAAAATATTGTAATTGATGAAGCAGCACAGGAAATGCAGCAAATATCACAAATATTAGCAAGTCTATGTGAATACATCACTGTAAAAACTACCGATACAAACGTAGATGAACAAATTGAAATAATGCGATTTTTCTTGTCTCGCATTGTTAATAAAGATATTTTTACAAAAGAAGCCGCTTATTTTGAGCAGCTTGATATTAATAATATATTTTCGTGTATAACAAAAGCTGTAAAAGCAACAATGTTTTTGTTACAGGAGCTTAATGTAAATATTAACATTGCAGCGTTTGAAAATTTAGATAATCAAATTCAAACGCAAGATACTCCATTTAAAAATCGCAAAAGGAAAGGTGCTATAAAAAAATGAAATTCACTCGTATACTCGCTTTTATGCTTTGCTTTTCAGTTACTCTTATCATTTTAAAATTTATTTTATTCACAGGGCTTGCCTGGAGTGTAGCTTTACTTTGCGCCACTTGCTGTGGGCTATTTGGAATGTGTTTACCCAAAGTTAATAATTTAAATAATATAAAAGCAGATGTCGTAGGTGACGGACAAGACGGCTCAGCTCGATTTGCTACCGAAAAAGAAAAAAACGAATACTTTACAATGTGTACAGACAAAAGCGCTAATTTAGCAGGATTTGTTGTTGGCAGAGATGCCAATAATTATATAGTAGATACACAAGACACAAGCACAACGATAATAGCACCGCCCGGAAGCGGCAAAACAAAATGTATTTTTGTGCCGTCAATTATCTATAATGCAAAGGTTAATGTTAATACTAACGGCGGCGGCGCTAGTATTATAATAACCGATTTGAAAGGCGAAGAGCTTAGAACCACCGGCGATGTGCTTGTAAAAAGCGGCTATAGATTAGCTGTATTGGATTTTGCACAGCCGTTAAATAGCTGTGCATATAACATACTATACAATATCAACCGATACATAGACAGCTACAAAAGCAGTAAAGAAGAAAAAGAACGCATAATTGCCTATTCTAAAGCAGAACGATATGCAAAGGTATTAGCCGAAAGTATAGTAGATAATGTAGACGGTATCTCAAAAAACGAAGCAGGACAGTATTTTACTGAAACTGCAAAGGGCTTAATAACAGGTATGTCACTATTGGTATCTGAATATGGTGCGGAGGACGAGCGCCATATTTTGTCTGTTTTCAGATTAATAATAGAGCTTAACGGTCTTACCGAGGAAAGCACACAAGAAACGCAGCGCAGCAAGCTATCAGCGTTGTTAGAATATGTGGATAATGAACGTATTATTAACTATGTAGGACCGGCGATGTCAGCTGATGTGCGCAGCTCTATGAATATATTCTCGTCTGCTCTTGGTAAGCTTGTGGCTTTCATCGATGCCGAGCTTGAGCAAATGCTTTGCTACCATTCCCCCGAGCTTAGCGACATTTCATTTATAGAAAATCCAACCGCCATATTTATAATATGCCCTGACGAGAACACCACACGTCACTTTTTCGCAAGCTTGTTTATTAGATATACGATGAATGACTTAATAGAACAAGCTAGGACTACCGATAACGTTTTAAAACGCAAGGTACTTTGCTTTTGGGACGAATTTGGCAATATGCCGCCTATTAAGAATTTGGATATTTTACTTACCGCTGCACGCAGCCGTCAAATTCGCTTTTTGTTGGCATTACAAAGCAAATCGCAATTAGAAAAAAACTATACCGCCAAAATGTCCGAAATTGTTCTTGACGCGGCACAATGCCTAATGTTTACGTATGTATCGCCCACCGCCAAAGACACAGCAAGAATGTTTAGCGATATGCTAGGACAGCAAACAATAAAAACAGGCAGCGTATCTCTTGGCAATGGCTTATCTCAAAACAATGTAAACTATCAAATGAAATCACGACCGCTAATGTATCCCGACGAAATAATAAATATGCCTAAAACACATTTTATCATCT
>JAVWEG010000084.1:7324-7804 GCA_036641735.1 Oscillospiraceae bacterium | reverse complement strand
TTTTGCATAGCTTAATATTTTATCATTTGTGCAAGATGAAAAAATGGCAATATTTTTTATTGCACTCATATTATTTACTAATCTATTTTCTTGAAACACCATTGCAATATGCAAAGCATCTGCCGTAACGCTACCTGTATCAGGCTGAGTTAATCCGCATATTATACGTAATAACGTAGTTTTACCTGTTCCAGATTTCCCCATTACCGCGTATCGTTCGCCGTCTAAAAGCTCTAGCGACAGCTTATTCAGCACCTTTTTATCATCGTAGCTTTTGCTGATATCTTTTAATATTATACTCATACAAACCACCTTGCTTGCAGCTTATCAATGCCCATAAGCACCAGCTTTTCAAATGCGACACTGATTAGCACTATCACAATAGTCCACGCAAACACCTCATCTGTAGCAAATAATAATTTTGCCGTATAAATAGCACCGCCTATACTATTGCTTGTAATGCCGATAACCTCGGCCGCC
>JAVWEG010000084.1:0-7314 GCA_036641735.1 Oscillospiraceae bacterium | reverse complement strand
CCACACCGCTTTTCCAGCAAAGCCCTAACGAAACCGTACAGGCAGACACAAAATGCGGCATTATTTGCGGTGCAAAAATATACAATACGCGCTTTATGCGCGACATATTATATACTTTGGCAAGCTCGCGCAGCTTTATATCGGTATTTTTAATGCCCTGCAATACACCTGTATAAATAATAGGTAGCACCATCATAAAGCTGATAAGTATAGCAAGATTTTTAGCTGAACGCAGCCACATAAGCGCCAGTACTATAAAGCTTGCCACTGGCACGGTGCGCACCGTAAGCATAAATGGAGACAGTAATATCTCTATAATGCGCACGCGCGCGGATATGCAGGCAAGCAATATTCCTGCGGCTAACGCAAGCACAAATCCGCCTACAATGCGAACAAAGCTAGATAATACACTGCTCCAAAATGTGCTGTCGCGCATTAGCAGCAGCAATGTCTTTAAAACGGTATAGGGGGAGACCAGCAAAAGGTCTTCCCCTATAATTATACTTGCTATTTGCCACACAAATATCCAAAATATTGCCGACAAAAAAACGAGTAATTTATTATTTTTTAATGTAGTAGAAGTCGTCATTTGGCAATGCTCCCCCAACCGCTTCCATATTGGCAGCGGACAGCACCTTTAGGTATCCCGATGCCTTTGCCTGCATTTCCTCGCCATTTATAAATGTAATATTGCACGCAGGAATAGCTTTTATGGCAATTGGCGCTTTAGGTACTATCTCATATTTTACCACAAGGTCAGCCGCTTTGTCCACATTGGCATTTACAAACTCTGTGCTTTGCTTGTAATCTTCTAAAAATTCGTTAAAAGCCGCTTCGTTTTGCTCTATAAACTCGGCGCGTGCCACCACTACGCCTGTAACGAGCGATGAGCCTGTAGATACTTTATCCCACTCTTTAGTCATATCCAAAGCCACACGTAATTTATCGTTTTTCATTGCAAGAGTAGTAACATACGGCTGTGGTAGCATAGCCACTGCAATATCTTTAGATGCTTGCATTGCAGCCGCCACCTCTGTAGCCTCGCTTTTGTATTCTATCATTACATCTGTGCCTGCTTTAAGCCCATTTTGCTCCAAAACATAATTCAGCACATATTCAGGAGTAGTACCCTTGCCCGTGGTGTAAATGGTTTTGCCTTTAAGGTCGGCTACACTTTTAATGGTATCGCCTGTCTCTACCACGTACAGCACACCGAGTGTATTTATTGCCGCCATTTTTATTTTGCCTTTAGTTTTATTGTACAATACACTTGCAAGATTGCACGGCACCAGCGCTACATCTATATCGCCCTTGATAAGCTGCGGCGCTATCTCATCGGCAGCGCCATACATTGTTACGTTATAATCGTGACGTGCCGTGCCGTCCTCTTTATCCTGCATCAGCTTTACAAGCCCCATAGTAGTAGGGCCTTTTAAGCTCGCTATGCGAAATGCAGTGCGCTCTGCGGCAGGTACGCTTGCAGACGAGTTAGACGATGTACTTGCGCCTGATTGCGACACTACTGCCTGTGAAGAAGCATCCTTTTGAGATGTGCTTTGCGCAGTGCTTGCAGGTGCTGTGCCGCAGCTTGCCAACATTCCCAGCGCAAGTACCGCCGATATTAATATTGAAATAGTTTTTTTCATTTTTTTCTCCTCTAAATTATGTCTATTGCTTGCAAGATGATATTGTACTATAATTAAAACAGTAAAACTGTTGCCACGGCAACACTATTGCAAAATAAAAGGAGACATAATGGAAATAGATATTAAGCTATTGCAAAAAAGCTCGTTATTTAAAGATATAAGTGAAAAAGGAATACGCGAAGCTTTATCGCTTACAGGCTACACCGTGCGCAAATATGGTAAAGGCGAAGCACTAATTATGCACGGATATGAGGCGCGTGAAGTAGGTATATTATTGAGTGGAGAGCTGGAAGCCGCTAAATGCGATATAAATGGCAGCCGCTTTATTGTGGCGCATATTAAGCCGTGCGATGTATTTGGCGATGTACTGTCTGTAAGCAGCTATGCCAAAAGCCCTGTTAACGTAAGCGCAATATGCTCTTCTTGTGCTGTATTTATCCCTACAAATAAACTATATGTACCTGCTTTTCCTGCTTCAAGCGAGCATTTGCAGATATTGCACAATCTTACTTGCGAAATAGCAAATAAATATTTCGCCCTCGATAGCCGCCTAGAGCTTGTACTTGAAAAAAGCTTGCGTATGAAAATAATACATTATTTAAAAATGCAGCTCAATGCTACTAAATGCAATGTAGTTACTATCGGCTTTACACGCACCGCCCTTGCTGAATATCTTGGCTGTGAGCGCACCGCCCTTGCAAGAGAGCTTACTCGTATGCAAAAAGATGGCATTATCAAATGCGACAAAAAAGAAATCACCGTTATTAATAAAATATAAAAATCGGCTGCAAGCAAATGAATTTATTTGCTTGCAGCCGATTTATTGTTTATTTTTTCTTTTTAATTATTATTACTGTCACCGCCACCATTGCTATAGCAAGTACAGCAACGACAATCCAAATAGGTGATGGCTTTGCCTTATTTTGTGTTGGCTCTTCGTTGCTTGAAGCCGCCACGCTCAATTCCTCGGAGCTTGGTGCAATCGGCGCTTGCTCTCTAATAATGTCTACCGTAAATATCGTTTTGGCGAACACGTCACCCACTAATAATTTATTGCCATTTATGCACAACGCACGCGGCATTGCAGGATATAAATTTTTAGATGTGTCTTCGTTTTGGAATATTGTACTTACATTGCCATCTTTTATTAAACGTATTGCCGCATTTATTGTATCTGCCACATACACATTTCCGCCATCTACCGCTATACCCTGCGGAGATGCAAACATCGCTGTTTTCGCATCTCCGTCCTCATATCCACCCTCGTGAAATTCGTCGGTATCTTCAGCAAATTTTCGCCCTGCAAGCGTAGTTACTTCATCTTGCTTTATCATTCTTATGCTGTGATTACCTGTATCTGCCACGTAAAGCGCGCCGTTTGCATAGCATAATCCTGTAGGCTGTCTAAAGCACGCTGTAAGCGCTTTTCCGTCTGTATTGCCCTCTATACTGCCTGCAAAAGTGGTAACTGCACCGTTTTTATCTATCTTTTTTATAAGGTTATTATCTGTATCCGCCACATACAAATTGCCATCATCATCTGCCGCAATTCCTGTAGGACGTGCAAACTCTGCTTTAATGCCATTCGCATTTACATTTCCGGCTTTTCCCGTGCCTACAATAGTTTGCACCGCTTTATCGTCAAAAAATCTCACCACATTGCAATTGGGATCTGTTACCGCATATCCATTTAAAAACGGTGCAATACCCCACGGTGATACAAAGCTTGCTTTATCTAGTACTTCGTCTATGTAAGCGCCTATCGGCACATCAGATGCTCCGCGCGGCGCATCACGTCCCGCAGCTTTAGTATGCTTGCCATCTTTTATCTGCCATATTACCTTATTATAGCTATCTGTCACAAGGTAGCTTCCGTCAGGCTTTACAAATATTCCCGATGGGCTTATTGTAGGTGCGCTTATCTTATCTGCTGCCATTACCTGTACGCTTGCCGCAAATGCAAATACCGCAATTACACAAGCCATAGCAAAACTTTGTTTTTTCATTTTAACGCTCCTTTAATCCATCTACTTTTAATATTTCAAATCCCTCTGCCTTGCCTTTTAGCTTGATAGTGTCTCCAAGCGAAGTAAAGCACACTCTATCTTGTAAAGCATCTGCTACAACGCGGCTTACAAGCACCGTGCCTCCGGGCGCATTCGCCTCTAAGCGCGCAGAGGTATTTACCGTATCGCCTATCGCAGTGTAATCCATACGTGACGGTGAACCGATATTGCCAACTACAGCCGAACCATAATGCACTCCAATGCCAAACGATACCGTACGTCCAAAGCGTTCTTGCAGCTCCTCGCTTAGCTTTACAGAGCCTTCCACCATATCAAGCGCTGTTTTTACAGCCTTGTATATACAATCGTCTTGCGGTAAAGGCGCACCCCAAAATGCCATTGTGGCATCTCCCACAAATTTATCCAAAGTACCTGCGTTATTTAATATGCAAGTACTCGTAAGCGTTAAATATTTATTGAGTATCTCTACCACTGTTTCAGGCGGCAATGCCTCCGACATCGTGGTAAATCCGCGTATATCCACAAACAGCACCGCAATATCCGTAAGCTTGCCTCCGAGATTAAGGCTGTCTTTACCCTCACGCAATATTTCCTGTACTATCTCGGGCGCTACATATCTGCTGAAAGTGCTTTGTATGCGGCGCTTTGCAATAGCTTCTCGCACGTAATTAGCCGCTAAGGATGCAATATACACGCAGATAATACACATCGGCACATAAAGGGCATCCATAATAAATCCACTATTATACATAGCTATGCAAATAGCCACATATCCACCTGCTGATAGCATCAAAGCTATAGTAGCTGTAAGCATTCGCCTATTCCAAAAAAACAATACGCTTATTATAGCTACACCAAACAATAATATCACTTGCAAATACGATGGCACTTGCTGTTTGAAGTCGCCTGCTATCAGTGTATCTATTACATTGGCTTGATATTCCACACCGTACATAGGCTTTGCGTGGTCTATAGACGTAACATATGCATCTTGCATTCCTGCCGCATACGGCCCGATAAGCACTATTTTGTCTGCGAACAAATCGCTGTCTAAATCGCCGTTAATAAGGTCGCAGAGCGACAAGCCTTCGTCGTATGCTCCGGGCGCTCCCTTAAATGGCACAAACCAATATCCGCTATCATTTACAGGCGGCATATTAGGCTCTATGCCATTTGCTTCGCAATACATCATATATAGCTGATAGCTAAACGACGGCAAAGCTTCTCCGTTTGGCTGTAAAATGCTAAATAGATTTTGGCGCAAAATGCCATCTGTATCGTACATAGCATTGATATGCCCTTGATGCGTTACCGCTTTTAGTGCATCATACGGCTCGTCCAATGCCAAGACAGCGGCTTTATCCATATAAAAGCTGCCGTCAGCCTTAGTAATCACCTTAGAGCCAAACTGTGCCATAGATGCCACTACTACATTGTCATACTGCCCTGCCGCTTTCACTAAAGCAGCATCAGCTGTAGGCACAGTGTTACCCACAAAAGCCGCATCTATGCCTATTGCCGCAGGGCGCGAGGCTTCGTTTGCATTTAATGCAGATATTGCATTTGCCAGTACTTCTCGCGTCCAAGTATTAAATGGCCCAAGCTGCTCTAAAGTGCGCCTGTCTATTCCTATTAATGCAATATTCCCCTCAAGCGATTGCGGAGACTGATACAAAGCATCGCACAAAATATTATCAAGCCTCAGCAATATTTTGGAAAAATAAAGCACCATAAACAGCAGTGCCACTAATAGCGCCACAAATATTTTTTTTGCAAAACTTTTCTTTTCCATAATCAGCTCACTATTGATCGTCTAAGTAAGCACGATTTAGCATCATCTGTAGCACCTGCAAAGTACAAGCCCTCAGGGGCATCTATTAAATAATTATTCCATAAATATTGTGGGTGCTGTGCCACTACTCTGTAGCTTGTACTGTTAAGATTTGCAAACTCCATATTGCCTTTTACAGCATAACAATCCGTCTTGCCTTGCTCTGTTTGCGTGTTTTCAATCGTGCCGTTTGTAAACTGCACTTGTCCGCCGTCCATATTTTCAAGTGCTATTACATTGCTCTGCAAAACAGCATTTTCTTTCATTACAAACATAGCCCCCGAAGCGTTTGAAAATGCTATTTGGTCAGTGCAGCTGATTGTAGCATTTTTTAATAGTGAAAATTGAGCGCCCTCGTTATTTATCATTGGCTTTTGTTTATCAGCTGCCGTCATTAAATCACCTTGCTTTATACTTATCGGCTTGTTATTATTGCTGATTTCCACTTGTCCTACTTGCCCTTTCAGTGCCAAAGGCTTATTTAAAGTAATGTTTTCGGAAATTATTACATTACCATAAATATCCACAGGAGTATTGAGTGTTACTTCTCCTCTTATATCAAGCTCGGAATTTTTCTGTATTAGCAAACTACTTCCCTCGTAAGCCACCATCGAAGTTTCGAGATTAAGCTTACTTCCGGGATAAGTAGGGCTTTCTTGCAGCTCTAAAGTACCCTTAATATTAAGCGGTACGCCCGTAAAAGTAACACTACTTCCATTATTAACACGCAATGTTTTGCCTATTGGTACATTGCCATTTGTAGCTGTAAGCGTAACTGCCTGCGATGTACCATTAAATACAATAACATCGGAATGTTTATACGCACCTGTTAAATCGTCAAAATCTCCTGATATTAAAAGCTCCTTCGGAAAGCAAAGGTAATAAACATTGTTTGCAAGGTCTGTAGATGCTTGTGTACTTGTATAAAGCGGCGCTGCACTGCATATTTTATCGGCATTGTTTCCATTAGACAAGCATCTGATGCCTTTATTTTTATAGAAATCCGATGTGTCTATGGGTTCATAATTAAATTCGCCTTTTATTATATATTCCGTAAGTGCCGATGCCGTATTTTCTATAACACCTGCTTTGTAATTAAGCCCTGTTTTTGCATTTGCATTAATAACAGTGTCTATCACAGGGTTTGCGGCGGCACTGTTTTTTATTGTGCCGCCATTCATATTTATAATTGCGCTTGCATTTGTATTTTTTATGGCTATGCGCGCACCTGCATTTAAAGTACCATTATTCATATTTACTTTACTGTTATTGCTTATTATCGGCATTGCAGTATTTGTACCGCTGTAAAGAATATCTCCGTCTATGTTTAACGCAGCAATATTTGCTGCTCTGCCGCGCAAATTATTCCCGATAATAAGAGAATTATCAAGCTGTAGCGAAGCGCCATTATCTATATTCATAGTACCCGTTACAGTAATATCGGCACCGCTTATCTTTGATGCGCCTGTGCGCACCACTAAGATTTTGTCGCTTGGCAATGTGAATGGCTGTGTAAGTGTAACTCTGGCTGCGTTTAGTACCACCGTTCTAGCCCTACCAATACCAAACGCTGCTTTAAAATCTGATTCGCTAACATCTCCCGACAAATTCGTCTCTGTTTCTTCAGGCTCGGATGAGCTTGATGATGAACTTGATGATGACGAGCTTGAGGAGGAGGACGAGCTAGGCACCGATGACGAGCTTGGCACCGATGACGAGCTTGGCACCGATGACGAGCTTGGCACCGATGACGAGCTTGGCGCTGGTGACGAGCTTGGCACCGATGACGAGCTTGGCACCGATGATGAGC
>JAVWEG010000083.1:0-7820 GCA_036641735.1 Oscillospiraceae bacterium | reverse complement strand
TCAAACGAAAAAGATACACAGCAGGTTCACGAAAGCTTGCAGGTAATTGAGCAATCTTCAGCTTTACTACTTTCTATGATTACAGATATTCTTGATATGAATAGAATTGAAAGCGGAAAGACGGTATTAATCAGCGAAACTTTTTCATTTAATGAACAGTTAAAAATTGCTTTGGGCAGAGCAAGGGCGCTTGCCGCGAAAAAGCATCAGAGCGTAGAGCTGAATGTGGATATTACACACGATTGTTGTAATGGTGACATTGTAAGAATTCACAGAGTAATAGACAATATTCTTGCTAATGCGCTGAAGTTTACTCCTGAAGGCGGAAAGATAACATATAGTTTATCAGAATTGATGCTTGAGCATAAGCAAATTAGTTTGTATCGTTTTGAAATTTCAGACACAGGGATAGGAATTAGTGAAGAGCAGCAGCAGCATATTTTTGAGCCTTTTTATCGCGCGCAAAATTCTATGACATCACATATAGAAGGTACGGGACTGGGACTTTCCATTGTAAAAAGCATTGTGGATTATATGGGCGGCACCATTTTAGTGCATAGCGTGCCGAATGTAGGCAGTTCTTTTGTGATAGAGCTTCCTTTGCGTTTTACACAAGATGAAGTAAAAGAAAAAGTAATCGAAAAATCATTTTCGCGCACAGCTGATTTTACAGGTATACACGTATTACTATGCGAGGACCACCCGATGAATCAATTGGTAGCTAGGCGTATTCTCGAAAAAGTAGGTGCGATAGTTACTGTCGCAGACAATGGCAAAATCGGCTGCGAAGCATTTTTGCACAGCAAAGCAGGTGCGTTTGATATAATTTTAATGGATGTGCAAATGCCTGTAATGGACGGATATGAAGCGACAAAGGTTATTAGAGAAAGTGCGCATTTAAACGCAAAAACAATACCAATTATCGCAATGACGGCGAATGCTTTTGCGGAGGATATACAAAAAAGTATGGAAATGGGTATGAATGGCCATCTTGCAAAACCTATAGAACCAAAGCAACTGTATAATACAATTGCTGATTTTATGTAAAAATTCATTATTAAAACCGAAAATATTTCATAAAATTTAACGTCAATAAAAGCCGCAATACAAAATGGTTTATCATTGTATTGCGGCTTTTATTAATTGTAATATGCAAGTAAATTTATGTGTTTTTATCTTTTTTAAAATATTTTGCTGCAATTGAAACAATTTCAGTAAAGGCTATCGCGTTTAATATCGGATGCGATTTATGCTTGTCGGAATTTGCGCTTTTAAGCTTAAAATTAAACATATTTATAGCTTTTTTATTGCCGATTGTTTTTACACTCGAATAAATGCTTTTAACAATATTTTCGTCAAGATTGTTCAAAATAGATTTAAATAATGTAGTATTTGGCTCAACATTTGCTTTAGATAATCTTTCTAGCAAAATAGCCATAGCATTATCGTTAAAGGCAAGATAATCGTCTGCCATTATTTTTTGGTTCGCTGTAGTTAAAGGCACAAATTCCGGAATTACATCAAGCACTGTTCCGTTAAAATAGCAATCCATAAAATTACGTAATACATTCGGAGTTATTAAAGTAGGATTAGCTGTTAAAGCATTTAATTTTGTTTTTTCAATTAAATTATCTTCTTGAAAATTATCAAATATATTATCGTCTTGCGCAAGAGCAAATGATACATTATCCTTGTTTATAAAACGTGACAATACGCTTTCATCTACAAAATCAGCCAAATATTCAAGCTGCTCACAGGTAAACGTTATATCGGCGGCTAAAAGCAATTGCACCAGGGCATCTTCATCTATATAATCACAAAGCTCTTCTATTTGGCTTGCTGTAAATTTTGTGCTTAAAGACAGAGCCTTCAGTATTAATTTAGAAGCCGGTTTTTCATCACAAAATGCTCCGGCAATCTCTACTATTTCATCTGTGTTATCAAAATTTTCCAATGCGGAAATTTCGGAGATTTGTTTGCTTTCCGATAAGTAATAAAACTCATCGTAATACATAGTCCAAGTCATAACAAACCTCCCGTAAATCATTAATTCAATAGCAAGCTATTTTAATTGATTAGTCAATGCGTTTAAAAAGATAAGCTTTGCAAACAATAATCCGCAAGATTTTAACAGAGCAAAAAAATTCAGGTTAAAATAAATGCAGTTACATTTATTTTAACCTGAATTTTGGAGCGGATTACGGGACTCGAACCCGTCGCCTTCTGCTTGGGAAGCAGACGCTCTACCGGATGAGCTAAATCCGCATAAGACAAGGTTACTTATATATTTTAGCTGTTTTGATGCTTAAAGTCAATTGCTTTTTACAACAATTTTTCATATAACCAAAAGTCTTTTAATATTTCATCACCGTATTGAATATCGCGCGTATCTACGTGTACATATCCGCAGCTTTCATATAAAGCTAAAGCAGGTGCGTTTTCACTGCTGGCATCTAGCCTAAGTGCAAGAATATTATTAGCTTTGCCAAGCTTTGCGCAATAATCAAGAAGCTGGCGGCCGATACCTTTATGCAAATATTTTGGGCTTACGGCTAATGTGTGCATTAAATATACATCATTGCTTCCATTTGGTATCTGCCAGCTTGCTTCGTCGTAGCCAAGCCCTGCTAGATGATTAAGAGCAATGCTGCCTGCAATTTCGCCGTTTTCGGCTTCATATAGGCACAAAAGTCCGTTTTCTAAATGCCCTTGCGCGGTGGCACGTACAGGATAAACACCGTTTTCCCAGCCGGGATAATTAAAATTGTTTTCAAGATGAGTGGTAATATCGTTGTATAGCTTTTCTACAGCATCAATATCATTAATAGTTGCAAGACGTAAGTTTTTCATAAATATCTCCATTTCTCTAATATTTTAATGCGTATTGTGTATATTGTCAATACTTGAAACATTGAGATGAAAAGAGTAATATATAAACAAAGGAGACTTAATAATGGCAGGAGATTTACATACACATACTAATTTTTCTGATGGTTCAAGCGATATAGAGCTTTTGCCATTTTTGGCACAGCGAGCAGCTTTATCACATTTAGCAGTATCAGATCACGATACTGCTAAGTGTATTCAGTATGCACTTGATAACAAAAAGGTGAATGGCGTAGAGCTTGTGCCGGCAGTGGAGCTTACAGCGTTTGATGAAAAAAGAGCGCGCAGAGTGCATATTTTATGCTATTATCCTGAGCTTACAACGGAGATATGTAAGTTTTTTGATATTATGGCAGATAGACGTAACGAAGCGTGTGATAAAATCATAGAGCAATTGTGCTGTATATATCCACAGTTTACAAGAGAAAAAGCCAAAGAATATGCACTGCGAAGCGGTGTAACTTTTAAAACTCATCTCATAAAGCTTTTGTTTGAATATGGATATACAGATGGAATATATAAAGAATTGTATAAGGAATTGTTTGGCTCTAAATGCGGCAAAGTGCTGCACGATCCTGCTTACGAAAACGTGCAAACGGTGCTTGGCATAGCGCAGCGCGCGCACGGTGTAATAGTGCTTGCGCATCCAAGTGTATACGATAGTATGCAGCTTGCAAAAGAGCTGGCAGAGGAAGGACAGATAGACGGCATAGAGATAAACCACCCAAAAAATACAAGTAAAGATAAGGAAGAGCTAAGCGCTCTTGCCAATAAATATAATCTCATTATTACAGGTGGCTCAGATTTTCACGGCTCTAATATGTCCTTGCCCACACCGATTGGCGGCTTTGTAACGGATTGCGATAATATATCTCGGATAAAGGAATTAGCTTATACAAAAAAATGCACAAAATAGAACGATACAATTAGTCTAATTGCATAATGTAAATTATCCTAAAAAATCGTTTTTTCTTTACAAGTTTAGTAAAATGCTACGAAAATTATCAAAAATTATGTTTTTGGGCATTTTGACGAAATTAATTGTTGAAAATTTAGCTGACGTTATGATACAATCAGATAAAATATTAATATGGACGGAGCTTATTATGGTTTACAAAAGAAAAAACAAGGGCGTGTGTTCATTATATACTCAGGTTACTTTGTCTGATGATGGCATTATAGAAAATTTAGAGGTAATGGGCGGCTGCAATGGTAATCTTAAGGGTATTTGTCAACTTGTTCAAGGGCAAAAGGCAACTGATGTTATTGAACGATTAGAGGGAACTACCTGCGGAAACAAAACTACGTCGTGTCCTGACCAAATATCAAAGGCTTTAAAAGAAGCACTAGACATAATTGCTGTAAAATAATTAGTTTTTTTAGTAATGTTTTAGTTGGAAAAATTTTTCTTTTATAGTATACTGTTATTATACAATAGTTAGAAAGGGGTGCCAAAGATGGTGAAAAATTATATGGAAGTATTAGTGGATAATTTATTGGACGAATTGATGAGTGACAGTAATTATATTTTCCCTTGCAAATGTGAAAGTTGTATTGACAATATACGCGCCATTACGTTAAATGCGGTAAAGCCGTTTTATGTTACAACCAAAACAGGCGAAGTTTTTGGTACTTACCGTAATTTAGAAGCACAAAACAGATGTGATTTAATGATTGAAATAGTAAAGGCTAAAGAATTGGTAGGGAAAAATCCTAAACATTAATTATATATTGTATTTTTATCATAATGCCGCCTATACTCCCATAAGAGTTTGTTTTGGGGAGTGTGGCGGCATTTATGTATTTTTATAAAGGACTTTCACATCACGCGTGCGGCGTAGTAGAATGTGCGCGTAAACTTGCGTGTGAATACGGGCATATATTTGTAGGCACCGAACATTTGCTTATTGCAATACTAAAAAATGATGGCGGTACAGCTTGCTCTTTTTTAGTATCGAGACATATTTTTGGCTGTAAAGCAGAAGGGCTTATAAAAAATCAACTTGGTATTGGTGCTAAAACGCATCTTACACCAAAAGATTTTTCATCTCATTTGCTCAAATGCTTGGATTTTGCTGCGGTAGGCGCTAAGGCGGCGCATAGCAATAAAATAGATACGCAGCATCTTTTAGCATCAATGCTAGAGGACGAAACGGCAGGCGGTACTAAATTATTAGTGCAATTAGGCTTAGAGCTGCCTACTGCTGTGCGTGAATGTCGTATGATGTCCGGCGAGAGCTTGCCGTACAATGAGCCGCTGCCGCGCGCAAGCTTAGGCAAACAAAGTACGCATACTGCTCCCAAATATTCAAGAGACTTAACGCGTGCCGCTGTAGCAGGCAAGCTTGATCCTGTACTTGAGCGCGAAGATGAAATAGAACGCTTGATTGAGATATTATGCCGCAGACGTAAAAACAATCCTTGCCTTGTGGGAGAAGCAGGAGTAGGGAAAACAGCAGTAGCCGAAGGATTGGCACTAGCCATAATACACGCTAAAGTGCCAAAGCAATTGCTAAATAAGCGAGTATTATCGCTGGATTTAGCGGCTATGGTAGCAGGTACTAAATATAGGGGAGATTTTGAAGAGCGTTTTAAAAATTACCTTGACGAGATAGAGCGTGACCAAAATGCCATAGTTTTCATCGATGAGCTTCATTTGATAGTGGGCGCAGGTGCGGCAGAAGGCTCGATAGATGCAAGCGGCATATTAAAGCCTGCGCTTGCACGAGGCGAATTGCAGATAATGGGCGCTACTACTACGCGTGAATATGCAAAATATATTGAGAAAGATGCAGCGCTGGAACGTCGTTTTGCAAAAGTAGAGGTGTGCGAGCCTAGCATTTCTGCGGCGGAACAAATATTATGGGGCTTGCGCGAAAAATATGAAGCGTATCACAATGTGCATATTACACGCAGTGCAATTACTGCGGCAGTGCGCTTATCTTCGCGCTATATACAAGACAGATTTTTGCCCGATAAAGCGATAGATGTTTTAGATGAAGCGTGCGCTGCGGCAAATATAAAGCAAGCAAGCGCTGAAAAAGCAGTGACCGTGAGTGAAGCAACAATTGCCACGGTAGTGGCAAATATATGTAAAATACCGCGTGAACGCGTAAATATGGGTGTGTGTACACAGCTTAAAGAATTAGAAATGCAGCTTGCAAGTAAAGTAATAGGGCAAAACGAAGCTGTAAGCTCTGTAGCAAATGCAATAAGGCGCAGACGAATGGGGTTTGGTACAGATGAACGTCCAATGGGCGCATATATGTTTTTAGGCCCTACAGGTGTTGGCAAAACACAGCTTGCCAAAGCAGTAGCAGAGCTGTGCTTTGGCAGTACAAAGGCATTGCTTAGATATGATATGTCTGAATATATGGAGGCACATTCCGTGTCTCGTCTTATAGGAGCGCCTCCCGGATACGTAGGATACGACAGTAAAGGGCAGCTTACAGAGGCAGTGCGCCGACACCCGTATTCTCTTGTGCTATTTGATGAAATAGAAAAGGCGCATCCTGATGTTTGCAATATTTTATTGCAAATATTAGAGGACGGAACATTAACAGACAGCGAGGGAAGACATATAGATTTTAGGAATACGATGATAATATTAACGTCAAATATCGGATCGCATAATATGGCAAAAAACGTAGGAAATATGGGCTTTAGCACACAGGAATTAAGCGAAAAAGCACAGATAATGCAAGCTAAAAAAGAGGCGATGTCATCATTTAAGCCTGAGCTTATAAATAGGCTGGACGAGCTATTGGTGTTTAAAAGATTATCGCGTAAATCATTGTGCCAAATATGTGAGCTTATGTTAAAAGAAAGTGAAAAAAGGGCGATGGCACAAAATATGCGCATCACCCATAATATGGATATTGTTGATTATTTAGTAGATAAAACGTACACAGAGGCTTACGGTGCGCGCCCGCTTCGACGGGCGGTATCCAATGAAATAGAGCAATGCCTTGTGGATATGGTGCTTGCAAACGGAGCAATGCTCAGCGGAGATTTTGAGCTGTATGTAGAAAACAATGCTGTTAAAGTAAGACAAAACATACTGGTAAGCAGCAAATAATAAATTTTATTCGGTTGCCAGCCTTACGGCCTCGTATGCTCCGCCATACATACCGTTGGACTGGCCTTTTTGTATACATTTACACATAGAAATATAAGCGTCACGGTCTCTGTCAAGCATTTCTATCATTTGGCATATTTGCGGTGCTGTAGTACATTCAAATGTACCGTCTCCAAGCTCGGCGCAATGTATTCCATTCCAAAACTCTTCTCGGCAGGAGCGCTTGGTAATGATTTTAGGTATCGGATAAAACGCAAGCTCGTTTGCTCTGGTTAGCAAAATATCGCTTCCGCGTATTAATAAATTGGTATTGTATACATTGGTAATATAGTCATCACTGCTAAAAACGTGAATACCTTCTATTGGCTTTTTAGTGCGTAAATCATCAGAAAGATTTTTTATAGATGTGTAGTCATCGGGATATTCAAGCGCCCACATACGCAAGTTTGGAATACTCTTTTTTAATTCTTCCCACAGCTTTTTGTGCTTTCCGATATTTATTAACAGTACTGCACGTTTTTCTTTTTCAAGGGTTAATAGCTTTTCTAATATTATTTGTAAGCAATCTTTTTCAAGAGTTAAATCGTCAAAAGAAATTACCCACCGCAATGCACTTGAGCTTTTAGCTCTTGCTATGCGCTTATCGCAATCTCTCTCAAGGTGCTGTACCATTAAATGGTCTACATAATGTCCTGCATATACAAGCTCGTTTTCAGGTATACATTGCGTTTGTTTGCCATTATACATTCCACGCAGCATCTTATAGCCAAGATAGGCATAAGGAGTTTGCGCTGTGTGTACAGTACCCTCTGCTAATTGGGTACCGAGCGGACAATTGCCAATAAGAGCTGTTACG
>JAVWEG010000082.1:0-7881 GCA_036641735.1 Oscillospiraceae bacterium | reverse complement strand
GAACGTATAAATAAACTTTATTTTTATGTTGGTTTTATAGCTTTTTTCGATTTGTTTGCAGTAATTCTTTAATTTCAAACCCTCCGAGCAGCCATAATACAACAAAATAAATGCAGCACGAGGCGAGACCTGATATTATTATCCAAGCGCTTAGAGGTAAGCACATAAATAATAACGGTCTAGCTGCATATTTAAGTGCTACACCTACTGCAATGCAAGCCACAAGCGGTTTTACTGTCCATTGCTTCCAATCGAATTTAATTTGTGTAACTTTTAGCAGCCTTTGTATATTAAGTACACCTGTAAACAAATTACTGACAAGCATAATAAATAAAAAACCTTTCATACCAAACTTTGGCAGCAACAAAATTATCAGTACTATCCTCAAAACAGAATCCACAATGCTGTATTTAAAAGTGGCTATTTGTTCGTCCATTCCTTTTAGTATCCCATCCACTATGCTTTCAAGATACATTATTGGCATAATTGGCCCTAAAACTCGCAGATAAAACCCTATAGCATTATCTTTATACAATACAAAAGCAATCTCTTGAGAAAATAAGGTAAACAAACACCCTGCTAATATTGATAATATACACGTAATTTTTAAAACTCTGCGCACCAAATATTCCAGCTTTTTTGGTTTTCGCCGCACAAATGCCTCGGTGATTTCCGGCATTAACAATGTAGACAGTGATATCAAAAGCGAAAACGGAAAAAATATCACAGGCATTGCCATACCTTTTAATGCTCCGTATTCTGCCAAAGCTATGTCGCGCTGTAAAGTATATTCGGTGAGACAAGCCGGTACAATTACATTTTCTATAGCTCTCAAAAAAGACGTGAGATACATATTAGCGGATATCGGCAACAATATATGTAATAGACGAGGACTTGTGTATAAATGCGAGCTTTCGTGCGTAAGCGCAATATCTCTATTATAACAAAAGTTCATATATATCCACGAGCAAGCCTCGCTCACCGTGTTGCCCAGCAATACAGCGGCACAAGCATTTTGAGTATTTGTTGGTGCATAAAAATAAAATATCGATGCTACTAGTGCAATGCGTATCATTTGCTCCGCTATCTGAGCCCGAACATTGGGGCTTACACATCGTTTTGCAATAAAATATCCTCGCAAAGCAGCAGACAATGCCATAAACGGTAAGCTTGGGGCTAAAATGCGCAGAGATAATGCAGCTCGCTTGTCTGCCAATATGTATATTGACAAAATATCTGACGATAAAAATAAGATTATTCCAGAGCTGATACCTAAAACTATTCCAAGCGTCAAAATACGCTGCATAGCCCTTGCTGTGCCTTTCCCTGATGATAAAGTATCAGTGACAACGCAAGTAGTACATATAGTTAATCCTCCTGTGGCAAGAGTAATCGCCATAGAATATACGGAATAAATAAGCTGATACAGCCCCATACCTTCTGCACCGATACGCCCTGCAACGTAAATGCGAAACAGCATACCTACAGCGCGTAAAAACAAACCTGTTGATGTTAAAATAGCTGCGTTTTTCATATAACTTTGCTGCAAATCCATTTCGCCTCCTTTAGTCTATATCTTAATTTATATGGCTAAAATGGATATATTATGTTTTTACTTGCCTAATATGTCAACAAAGTGTACAATAATAACAAATAATTTAATTGGAGTAATTTTTATGGTAGAAAAATTTATAGAAGTATCTCTCCCTTTTATAATATCAGTATTAGAGCTAATCGGAATATTTGTGGTTACGGTTTCGGCTTTACATTCGTTTTGGTATTATCTTGGCAACACGTTTTTTCACAAAACACATAATATTCAGTTTTTGTTAGCTAGTGGGCTTGCCACAGGTCTTGAATTTAAAATGGCTGCTGAAATACTAAAAACCGTGCTGGTACGCGACATAAACGAGCTATTAATTTTAGGTGCAATAATTATATTGCGTGCATTGTTAAGCTTTTTGATACATTTTGAACTGAAAAATTCTTCGCACGAATAAAAAGCATCGGCAACCATAATTATGGTTGCCGATGCTTTTTATTTGAATGATTTATCTATTTGTTACATATACCGGCTCTAGCGCCACATCTATTTGCATTGCAGGCAGATACATTGTTTCCATTAAGCTGCAATATTTATCGTATGCTACTATTACATATCCTTCTTTGTATTTTGGAGGAGTGATTGTAAGAGGCCACATATGCCGCAAAATAATGTTTTTTTCTACATCAGAAAGATTAAACAAACGCTCCGCATTGGCAAGTGCTTTGCGCGGATGTTCAAATCCGTGTAAACGCTCACCTTTTTGCCTTATATAATTGTGCCAATTATATAAAAACAAATCGTGCAGTAACCCGCCGCGTGCGGCAGCACGCGCGTTTAGCCCACGCTCTTTACAGTGAAGATACGATAAATATGAGACACTTATTGAATGAGTAAGACAAGAAGTCTCTCCGTGCTGTATGAAATCTTTCATAGAGCAAAAATATTCATTTTCTAAAATATCACGTACCATAGCCAAATAATCTTCATCATATGGTACGCACAGCTCTCCTATATAACAAGGTGAAAAGCTTTTCATATTATATTTTCCTCTAATTCCGTCATTGTATTTTCACGCGTTTTCACACGCGCTTTGCGCATACTGATAGCAAAATCCACAACATAACAGCACACTAGCACAAATGCAGTAAAAGATGCAATGTTATTTGGTAGCTTACCTACTATTGTAAATATGAGATTATGCATTCCACCAAACAATAAAATACCTATAATACCCCAGCCAAGTGTGCTTTCCAAGCACACAATGCCTCTGTAATTAAACGGCTTATTGTCGTAATTCCACCACAATGTACCAAATAATCGAAGCATTAAATTAGCGGTAAGAAATTCAAATGCAGTGGCAATAACAGCGCTTGCCACATATAAAAGAAGCCAATTAAACGAAAACGGTTTAAGCACTATATATCCTATCATTGCCCCAAAGCCGTATATTATGCAAAACGGAATATGAACAAATCCTCTATTTTCCCAATGCCCTTTTTCTCTGCGAATAACAATACATTCCATTATCCAGCCAAGAAAGCTGTATAAAAAAAACGCATTTAAAATAAGCGCCGGATTGTTATAGTCGATACCCATTTTTACCCCCCACCTTAATTTTATATTAATAATAAATATTATACACTATTTTTCTTTTGATATCAAGTATTTTTATGTCTTGACAGTATGCTTGCAGTAAACTATAATATAAACTATACCAAATGAATGGAGTTATATTATAATGAGTGAAAATTGTACACATAATTGCGATACCTGTGGTGAAAGCTGCTCTGAGCGAAGCGCTCCGCAAGATTTTCGCGAGGCGCCTAATGTAAATAGCCATATCAAAAAAGTGATTGGCGTAGTAAGCGGTAAAGGCGGAGTAGGCAAAAGTATGACGAGTGCTATGCTTGCTATTTTGCTGAATAGGCTAGACTATAAAACCGCAATCTTAGATGCAGACGTTACCGGCCCTTCTATTCCACGCTTATTCGGTTTGCACGAACGTGCTATGAGTGATGGCGAAGGCATTTTTCCTGTGAAAACCAAAACAGGCATTAATGTAATGAGCGTAAATCTACTGCTTGAAAACGAAGCAGATCCTGTGGTGTGGCGCGGCCCTGTGATAGCCGGCACTGTAAAGCAATTTTGGCAAGAGGTTATTTGGCAAGAAGTAGACTTTATGTTTGTAGATATGCCTCCGGGTACAGGTGATGTGCCTCTTACAGTATTTCAGTCTTTGCCGATAGATGGCATTATCGTAGTGACAAGTCCGCAAGAGCTTGTACAATTGATAGTGGAAAAAGCTGTAAATATGGCAAAAATGATGAATATTCCTATATTGGGATTAGTAGAGAATATGAGCTATCTTGTATGTCCCGACTGTGGCAAGGAAATCTCCGTATTCGGCAAAAGCCGCGCAGAAGAAACCGCGGCAAAATACGAGATACCTTTACTGGCAAAGCTCCCGATAGATTCAGGGCTTGCTGCGCTTGCCGACAAGGGTTCACTTGAGCTATTTGAAGGCGACTGGCTAAACGCGGCAGCCTCTGCCGTAGAAAAGCTTCTACAGTTATAACGATACCCGTATAAAATATACTTCAATTAATTAAAAAACAGGCTATGTGCTTTTTGCACATAGCCTGTTTTTTGATGATTTTTCATTGAAAAAGAGACAATATTTCTTCTTTGGACATATGTGCAAATGCACCGTCGCCTTCTTTTACTATCATATCCGCCAAATCGGATTTGTTTTTTTGCATATCTAAAATTCGCTGTTCTAATGTTTCTTTAACTATAAGCTTATACACCTGCACGGTTTTAGTTTGCCCTATTCGGTGCGCACGGTCACTTGCTTGATTTTGCGCGCTATTATTCCACCACGGATCATAATGAATTACCACATCAGCGCCGGTAAGATTAAGCCCTGTACCGCCTGCTTTTAGTGAAATTAAGAACACAGGGATATTTCCATTGTTAAAATTATTTACAAGCTCTAGCCTGCTTGATACTTTGGTTTCGCCTGTAATAGTATAATATTGCGTTTTGTTTGCGTTAAGCCGTTGTGCGATACGTCTGAGCATAGAGGTGAATTGAGAAAACAAAAGCACTCTATGTCCCGACTCTATACAGCTTTGCAACAGCTCCATACACAGCTCAAGCTTGGCGCTTCCATCTGTATAATCATCGTATACTAAGCACGGATCACAGCATATTTGGCGCATACGGGTAATATACGCAAGTATTTGCAGCTTATCTGTACCGCTGTCTCCGATTTTGGAATATATTTCATTTCTCGCTACTGCCGCATTGGCTATGTAAAGCTTTTTTTGCTCTCCTGTAAGCTCTGCATAAAGCACCGTTTCTATTTTTGGTGGCAGCTCTTTTAATACGTCGTTTTTCATTCTGCGTAAAATAAACGGAGACACCATTTTTCTCAAGCTTTTTGCTGCATTTTCATCATTGTCTTTTACAATGGGTGTTTCAAAATTTTTCCTGAATTTAGCATAATAATATAAATAACCAGGCATTAAAAAGTCAAATATAGACCACACTTCAGCTAAACTGTTTTCTACAGGGGTGCCTGTTAATGCTAAGCGCACAGATGCTTGCAAGGTTTTCATTGCTTTGGCATTTTGCGTGTTTTGATTTTTCATATATTGCGCTTCGTCTGCCACCAAATATTGAAATTTCATATTTGAATAAAGCTCCACATCACGCTTTAATGAATCGTAAGAAGTGATAAACACGTCTACCGTATCCCGCTTTGCTTGTACCGTCTCCTCACGCAAACCAGCTGAACCTGTAATTGGCACAGCAATTAATGTCGGCGCAAATTTACGTGCTTCGCTCTCCCAATTAAGCACCAAAGATGACGGGCATACCACTAAAGAAATGGTATGTTCTTTTTGTTCTTCTTTTTGTGCCAACAATAGCGCAAGCACTTGCACTGTTTTACCAAGTCCCATATCGTCAGCTAAAATTCCGCCAAATCCATAAGCTGCAATTGTACGCATCCATCTGTAGCCTGTTTTTTGGTAATTACGCAATATATGATGTAGGCTCTGCGGAATATGATAATCTGCATCGCTCACATTGCGAATGTCTCTGACGATTTGTTTAAATCCGGTATCCCTATCGTATTGCAGTCTCTCGCTGGATTTTAACAATGCATCAAGATATAAAGCTCTGTATTTTGGAACAGACAAATCTCCCGACATAATATCTTTTATTTTCAAGTCCATACCTTGCGCAAGCTCTGAAAACTCAGAAAGTGAGCTATCCTCTAAGTTTAAAAAAGAGCCGTCACGCAGACGATGAAATTTTTTCGCTTTGCGGTACGATGCAAGTACTTGCTCCAGCTCTTGAATATCTATCCCGTTCACATCAAAATGCAATCGTAAAAGATCCGATTCCACACGTACACCCACGCTCACAGATGCTGATGGCTTTGCCCTCATTGCCTTAAACGCATCAGTTGCCAATATTTCGGAAATCTCTGATATTTCGCCTATACCGGATTGCACAAGCTCATATATTGCGTTTTCGTCATTCTCTATTTTAAGCTCGCCTTTTGCACCCTTTTCTTTAAAATAATAGCGCAATATGTTTTCAATTCTCGTTTCACCTTTTAAATCCAGCGCCGTGCGTATATCTTTGTTTTCAAACCCCAAGTGCATATCTTCGCCATAATAATGTTCTAAACGCACCGTTATTAAATTTGGATTTGGCATATCAAAATACACCTTGCTTTGTAAAGCAGGCGGCTCAAATTCTGTAATTGCGGTGCTTGAGTTTATTTCCCAATACGGGCGCAGCTCCGGTAATACCATAGCTACAAGCATAGGCATATCGGTTTTCGCCACACTAAGCTTACATTTTTTAGATAACATAATAGAATTTATCAGAGCTTTTGTTGCCGCGCTATATTCTTCATCGCATACATAAATTTCTTCGTCAAGCACAATATACACGCAAGCATCTCCCCATATAGCTGTAAAATCCTGCGCCATATGGAGAGAGTAGTTCTCGCTTTTTTGCTTACTGATATTTAAACGTAAATGCGGATTTTCATATTTAATGTGAAAATTGTTTTCTTTATCATATTGCAAAACCGTAACTACATCATCATCATTATCATATAATTCTAAAAAAGCATCAAGCATAAACGGGGGTAAATACATTCTACGATTACGATCAGCTGTTCCATAAAAATAATCGCTTGAATACGCATAATTATAAGAATGGTAATACGTTAAAATAAAGTGGACAAGCCTTGCGCTTCGCTCATTAAAGGCACTTATGCTATGCACAAAAGATAATTGCTTACCATATGTAAAGCTTTCGCCATTAGATACAGCATTTACAAATTGTGCAATATCTTTAATTAAATACATTCTGTCAGTGCCTATTTTAAAGCTGAGACAGGGTGTATGCTCTTCAATATTAAGTACCGCTATAAGCTTTACTCCTGTAGTTATCGGCTTTACTTCCAGCATTGTTTTAAGTGCATATTGGCGCAACATATGCACAGCCACGCTGTCTGTTTTTGCCGCAAACAAAGCATCATTACTTGCGCTGTCATCTGCCATCAGTGCCAATGCAATAATATGCTTACACGCTCCGCTATATTTGTTGAACGCAGGGCAAGTACAATTGCAGGAGTTAATAGTACTTTTGTTTGGAGATACTACTAATTCTGTTTGATAATATTGCCCATTGCTTCCTTTTACAGAGGCATTGATTAATCTTTGTTCGCCTGTCAAATATGTATCGGAAATAATCCGTACACGGTTTTCATCAACATATGCGGAGCCTTTGGCATATGTAAATTCGGAAATACACAAATTTTTAAGATATTGCTTAGTAAACGGCATTAAAATATCTCCAATATTTAATAATAATGTTTAAATACAGTTAGCGCATATGAAATTATATTTTCCAGTACTGCACACTGTATGGTGGCAATGTGCTGCCGCCTCCAAAATCGTGTTTCGCTCCGCTGAGAAGCTCGTTTGCACAGCCTGCATTAGCATTAAAATGCGCTGTATATGCTTCACTGTCAGCATTGATAGCTATTATCACTCGCTCGTCCTCGTATTTGCGTTCAAATATATATTGCTTGTTAGTAAGCACCAACATATTATAATCACCGTAGCACAATGCTTTTTGCTCCTTATGTGCCTTTGCCATTGCGCTGATTTCAGCTGTAAGGTCATTGTGTATTGGCTCGTCATACGACAGCCGCAGTTCATCGTCGCCGTGCGTTTTGTCTCCTGTAGCGCCCCATTCACTGCCATAATATATACAAGGTATTCCCGGCATTGCAAATAACAGCC
>JAVWEG010000081.1:0-8076 GCA_036641735.1 Oscillospiraceae bacterium | reverse complement strand
ATTCTCGGAGGTATACGCACTCATCACGAAAGATATGATGGCAGCGGATATCCGCTGGGGCTAAAAGGAGAAGAAATACCGCTCTACGGTAGAATTTTGGCATTGGCTGATGTATATGATGCGCTTACATCACAGCGCGCTTATCGTAAGGCTTGGTCGTCTAGTGAGGCAATAGAGTATATGATGGGCGGAGCGCAAACGCATTTTGATTATAATATTTTGCAAGCGTTTTTGCATACGGTAGCGGCATATCCTGTAGGTACGATAGTGCGCCTTAGCAATGGGGATATGGCGGTAGTAATAAAAAACTATTCCGATAATATTTTACGTCCGCGTGTTCGTTTGTTTTCGGGAGCGAGCGAGCTTGGCAAGGAAATAGATTTATCGCAGGATTTTGATTATCTTTCCATTACGATAGATGGGATATTAGATGGCGGAGCAGAATTGCCAAAAGATATAGTTTGATAAATAATGTATAAGCTGTCGCAAAGATAAAGTCTTTGCGGCAGCTTATTTTTACAAAACGTAAAAACCAATGATATTACGATAAAAGAAAATATTGCTAAATTAGCTTGCAAAAACTTTTTGCATTATGTTATTTTACTCACTGCCTTTTACTTTATAGCCAATATGTGCTATACTATACTCATATTGCGTAAATGCTGTGTGTATTATAAGCATTGCGATAAATAAGCGATAGGTGGTTACCAATGAATGAAGCTGCTAAGCAGTTTATTGCTGCTAGAAAAAAATATATAGAGAGTACGTTTGGCTCGCTAAATCCAGTGCAAAAAGATGCCGCTTTTACTATAAACGGCCCTTTGCTTATTTTAGCGGGGGCAGGCAGCGGCAAAACTACAGTGCTTGTAAACCGTATTGCCAATCTTGTGCGCTTTGGCAGTGCCTATTCGTCAGACGAAATTTATGGCGCGCCTACAGCACAAGACATTGATGAGCTTAACGGTATTACGCTGTCGGGCGATGAGCCATCGGCACATTTAGCATCGCTTTTATCTGTAAATGCGGTAAGACCGTGGAATATTCTTGCGATTACGTTTACCAATAAAGCGGCAGGCGAGCTTAAAATGCGCCTTACTGCTATGCTTGGTGAGCGTGGTTCGGATATTAATGCTTCTACATTTCACTCTGCTTGTGTGCGCATTTTGCGCAGAGAAGCGGAGCATTTGGGCTTTCCAAAAGCGTTTACTATCTACGATTCCGATGACCAGCAGCGTACACTTAAAGAGGTGTTTCGGCAGTATTCCATAGACGATAAATTCTTGCCTATTAAGGCAGCATTATCGTCAATAGGTAGGCTGAAGGATAAAATGATAAGCCCTGCTATGGCACTTGCAAATGCTAACGAAACGCGTGCATCATTGGTAGCTAAGGTGTACGACGCATATCAAAAGCGCCTTGTGAAAGCAGGAGCGCTGGATTTTGACGATTTGATTTATTATACGGTAAAGCTTTTAGAGGATAATGCCGAAGTGCGTGACGCATATCAGGCTAAATTCAAATACGTACTCGTAGACGAGTATCAAGATACAAGCATAGCACAGTTTCGCTTAGTAAGCTTGTTAACCGGGCCTGCACAAAATATCTGCGTGGTTGGAGATGATGACCAGAGCATTTATCGCTTCCGCGGAGCAACTATCGAAAATATTTTAAGCTTTGAAAATAATTTTGCAGGGGCAAAGGTTATTAGGCTAGAGCAAAATTATCGCTCTACTTCTAATATATTAAACGCGGCAAACTGCGTGATAATGAATAATAAAGGGCGCAAGGGCAAAACACTGTGGACAGAAAACGGTGACGGCAACAAAATAATACATTACGAAGCCGAAAATGAACACGAGGAAGCTGCACATATAGCACAGCTTATCGGAGAAAATCTTAAAAACGGAGCAAAGCTGCGTAATCACGCTATACTTTATAGAATGAATGCGCAGTCAGGCCCTATAGAAACATATTTTGCAAGAGCAGGCATACCATACAAAATTGTTGGCGGCCAGCGCTTTTTTGACCGTAAAGAAGTAAAAGATATCCTTGCATATATGAGTATAGTTACCAATAACAAGGACGATTTACGCTTGCGCCGTATCATAAATGAACCAAGCCGCAAAATAGGCACAGCCACACTCGAAAACCTTTCGACTATTGCAATAGAAAACAATTTGAGTATGCTTGAGGTTATTAATAATGTTGAGAATTATCCTAACTTACAGCGTGCATTATCGGCAATATCTTTGTTTGGCAGCATTTACAATCGCCTTGTAAAGGCAAGTGAAGAGCTGCCGATGGACGCTTTTGTTACAGAGCTTATTGATATTACAGGCTATAGGGCAATGTTAGAGGCGCAGGAAGAGGAAGGGCAAACACGTCTTGAAAACTTGGGACAGCTTATTTCCAGTGTAAAAACTTATGCGGATCAGCGCGGCCCTGAGGCATCTTTGTCGGGATATCTTGAAGAGGTAGCTCTTATCAGTGATATAGATTCTTACGATGAAGATGCTGATGTGATAGTAATGATGACTATGCACGCAGCAAAAGGACTTGAGTTTGATTATGTATTTTTAGTGGGATTAGAAGAAGGCATCTTTCCAAGTGAAATGGCACGTTATTCAGATGAAGACCTTGAGGAGGAGCGCCGTTTATGCTATGTAGGCATTACTAGGGCGCGCAAAGAATTGTATTTGTCAAGCTCTGCGAGCAGAATGTTGTTTGGACAAACCAAGCACAACAGACCATCGCGCTTTTTGGGCGAAATAGATAAGAATTTACTGTCTGAGATAGTAAACCCTGTGCTTGTGGCGGCTAAAGCCGCTCGTGCAAGATATCAAGAGCAGCGTGCCGCGCCAAGAGCCGCACATCCTGTGTACACCAGCCGCTCCACATTGGCGGCAGGCGGCGGAGAGGCGGCAATGTCGTCTATCAGTGCAGCAAGTGAGCCTCAGGCAGAGCGCAAGGCAGCACATAGCTTTAAGTGCGGAGATGTTGTGGATCATAAAGTATTTGGACGCGGAGAAGTGCTAAATGTTACTCCTGTAGCAGGGGATACAATAGTAGAAATACGTTTTGATATAGCAGGTGTAAAAAAGACAATGGCAAACTATGCTCCGTTATCACTTATTGAGGAATAAAACTAATTTTTAATAGATGTAAGGTGGCTTTACACAATGAAAGTAAAATTATTGAGCTATACGCAAAATCCCGAAAAAATAGTGGCAGCGGCGGCGAAGCTGTGCTACTCTAAAGTGAGCATAGATGAGCTGTTAGATGGGCTTACGGAAGAAAAAAGCAAAGAATTTGTAAATATGCTCAGTACTATGGGGCACGAAAGCCCCACAGAACACGCGAGCTTTACCTTTGCAATAGAAGGCGTAAGCAGAGCGCTTTTGGCGCAAATTACGCGACATCGTATAGCTTCTTACAGTGTGCAAAGCCAGCGATATGTGCGTTTAGATGCTTTTGAATATGTTACTCCTCCTGAAATAGAAAATGACGAGGCGGCAAAAAAAGCGTTTAACGCAGCGATGGACAGCGAGGCGGATAATTATTTGCGAATAACAGCAATGCTAAAAGAAGGACATACAAATCGTCTAATTGCAGAAGGAATGGAAGAAAAGCAAGCAGCAAAAAAAGCGGAAAAGCTTGCTATAGAGGATGCGCGTTTTGTATTGCCAAACGCTTGTACCACTAAAATGATAGTTACGATGAATACAAGAAGCTTAAACAATTTTTTTCGTGAGCGCTGCTGCAATAGAGCGCAATGGGAAATTCACGCTTTAGCCGATGAAATGCTGCGCCTTGTGTGCGAAGTAGCGCCGTCGCTGTTTACACGCAGCGGCCCTGCTTGTGTGCGCGGTATTTGTCCTGAGGGTAAGATGTCTTGCGGAAAATCCGCTAAGATGCAGGATAAATACGCAAAGTTAAAAGAGGGTATAGCTTATGTCGGGTAAGCTGATAGTAATAGAGGGGCTTGATGGCAGCGGAAAAGCTACGCAAACAAAGGCATTATGTGATGAGCTTAAAAATCGTGGGCTTAATGTAATGCAGGTTTCGTTTCCAAACTATGACAGCCCGTCAAGCTCACTTGTAAAAATGTATCTCAACGGTGATTTTGGCACAAAAGCAAACGATACAGGCGCATATGCGGCATCTTGTTTGTATACGGTGGATCGTTTTGCAAGCTATAAAACCATATGGCAAGATTTTTATAATAACGGCGGCATAGTAATAGCCGACAGATACACTACTTCTAATGCTATTCATCAATGCTCTAAGCTGGATGAAAAGCAATGGGACGAATATCTTGATTGGCTTTTTGATTTTGAGTACAATAAAATAGCTATCCCGTCACCGTCAGTTGTAATATATTTAGATGTGGATATATCAGCCTCGCAAGACCTTATGTCGCATAGATACGGCGGTAATGAGAGCAAAAAAGACATTCACGAGCGTGACAAGGAATATCTTGTACGCAGCCATAAAGCGGCAAATTATTGTGCCGCTAAGCTTGGCTGGTATACAATTGCCTGTATGCGCAATGAACATTTGCGCAGCATTGATGATATTCATAAAGATATAATGGATTGTATAATTGCAGACAAAATTATTTAAAATAAATGAGGCCTTTATGATAAATAAATACGAAATATCGCAAGCGGAGGATATCTTAAATACAGTAAACATTACACAAATAAACGGAGATACTTGCTATATACTGCAAACAGATGATGAAATAATCGCAGTGCAAATGTCGGAAAATATTACGATTGCAGGAGAAAATGGGATTTTTTTATATTCTCCGATAATTGTAAAAGCACAAGATGATATGCGCATTGCAAAAGAAATGATAGATTATATTACCAAAGAAACCGAGAGTTTAGGAATAAAATTAATTTGCACCGAAACGATGACAGAGCAAATATCCGCTGTATATGTACAGCTTGGATTTAAAAGCGCTTTTTCACAGCATTGCTTTACACGCGAGGTACGCAGTAATTTGTGGAGTACAGCCGATTTTGATACAATTACTGCAAATAAGCTCAAAGAGCTGCGCTTAAAATATATTGTATGTCCATATATGGATATGGAAAAAGACGGATACACAAGATTAATGACACGATTATATGGGCTTGGCGCCAGCACAGCGGTAACGGATAACGGATATGCAATATATTTTAAAGATAGCAGTAAAATATATATAAAAGAAATGTTTGCATTAAATGATGCTGACGGAAATTATATTTTACAGGCAATTGCCAATCACGATTCAAGAAATAATTTTATTGTGGATTTGGCAATGGCATCGTGTATGTTTAGAGGAGAAGGTATAAGCCGCAATGCCGGAATGTATAAGTATAATGGCACAAAACAAATAGATTTTAATCTTGTATACAATACTGTGATAGAGGTGTAAAATGCAAAATAAAAAAAGAAAAAAGAGCATAGGCAAAATCATAATACTATCTGTTTTACTTGTGTTTGTGCTTGTAATAGCAGGGTTAATTACATTTGTAAAATGCGATATCGACGGTAAATTGCGCGGCGCAGATGAAGTGAGCGTAAAGATAGAGGAGGGTATGGGGCCACTTGCTATCGGCAAGCTGTTAAAAGATAACGGCGTAGTGCGCTCTGCCCAATTGTTTAGATTTTACGTAAAGAGTAAGGGCGAGGCAGGCTCGCTACAATATGGCAATTTTGATTTAACTACAGATATGAGCTATGATGTAATAATAGAAAAGCTTAAAGCAGTAAAAAACAATCGTGCATCCGTAAGAGTAACGTTTCCGGAGGGCAGCACTGTCATTCAATTTGCCAAAAAGATGGAAGCGGCAGGTCTTTGCCCTGCGCAAGATTTTATTAAATGCGCAAATGAAGAGGATTTCAGCGAATTTAAGTTTTTCTCTAAAATAGGAAATAATCCTAATGTTTTTATGCGTGCAGAAGGATATTTGTTCCCGGACACTTACGATTTTTATAAGGACGATACAGTACATAATATGGTAGCAAAGCTATATAAACATTTTGATGAGCAAATAACCGATGAAATGTATGCTCGTATGGACGAGATTGGTATGTCACTGAGCGAAGTTATCACGCTTGCTACATTTGTACAGGAGGAAGCAGGACACCCTGAAAACCAAGCAGATGTTTCAGCCGCGCTGCACAATCGTCTGAAAAAAGATTCTCCTTTACCGAGACTTGAATGTAATGTGTGCAGTATGATTATGGAGGACGGTAATTATATACACGATTATATTATTCCATATTATGGCGGAGCCGAGTTTGTACCTGAAGGTATGCTTGAAGCGTATAATACATACAAGCTAAACGGTTTACCAGCAAGCCCAATATCTTGTCCGGGTATAGATGCTATTAAAAATACGCTTTATCCTACAGAAAACAGCCCTTATTACTATTTTGTTACAGACCTTAACGGGAAATATTATTTTTCCGTTACATTAGATGAGCATAATAAAAATATCGCAATTACCAAAAAAGTAAATGCGTCAATAAATAAATAACTGGAGTAAAATAATGTCAAAAACCGTGGAGCTTTTATCTCCTGCAGGAGATATGGAACGGCTGCAATATGCTATAGAATATGGCGCAGATGCAATATATCTCGGTGCAGAAAGCTATGGTATGCGTGCTGCACCTAAAAACTTTACAGTGGAGCAGCTAAACAATGCTGTTATCTATGCTCACGAACGAGGAAAACGTGTGTACCTTACACTTAATACTGTGCCTAATAATGCTGAAATTGCCGTATTGCCTGATTTTATTCGCCGAGTACGCGAAACTGGGATAGATGCGTTTATAGTAGCAGACCTCGGGGTACTTGCGGTATGTAAAAACATAGCACCGGAAATAGAGCTGCATTTTTCTACACAGGTAGGTATAGCAAATTATGTTGCGGCAAATGCCGCTTACGATTTAGGCGCAAAGCGTGTGGTATTGGCACGCGAATTATCGCTGAATGAAATCGCTTTTATCCGCGACAATACCCCTAGCGATTTAGAGCTTGAAGCGTTTGTACACGGAGCGATGTGTATGTCGTTTTCGGGACGTTGCCTTTTGTCTCATTATATGAAAGGGCGCGATGCCAACAAGGGCGAGTGCGCTCAACCGTGCCGCTGGCAGTACACATTGCACTCTGATGAAAAGCCTAATGCGGAATATGAAATAAATGAGGACGAAAGCGGTAGCTATATACTTAATGCCGACGATTTGTGTACAGCACCATTTATTGATAAATTGATAGAGGCAGGCATAGACAGCCTAAAGATAGAGGGCAGAGCCAAAAGCTTTTATTATGTGGCAAGCGTTACTCAAGCTTATCGCAAGGCGGTAGATGCCGCATTGAAAGAAGGCAGCGATTTTGTATGTCCAAACGATGTTTTGGAGGAGCTAACACGCACTTCACATAGGCATTATTCTACGGGATTTTTCTTTGGTAAAGAAGGCGCTACACAAAACACAGAGTTTGGCGGATATATAAGAGAATGGGATGTCATAGGGGTAGTAGAAGATTATAACGATGGCATAGTATTATGTACGCAAAGAGGAAAATTTACTCTTGGAGATGAGCTTGAAGCGCTTACGCCAAACGGCAAGCTTATATCTTTCACGCCTTCTTTTATATGGAACGAAGAAAACGAGGAAATTACAGCTACTCCTCACGCAATGATGGTGTTTAAAATACCATATAATGAAGAGCTGCCAAGATACACTATTTTACGTAAAAAATTGTAATATAAAAGCTTCCAAGCTGTAAAGGCTCGGAAGCTTTTATTCTTTTGCCCAAAAGGCGGTAAGCAGGTTTTTTACTTCTTGCACATTATGCACTTGCACGCAGCTTTTCCAATGCGTGGGAAACAAAGCCTTATAGCGCATAAGCGCATAGCGGCTGTCTATTAGCAATACAATACCTTTGTCACTCTCTGTGCGTATCACGCGTCCGGCAGCTTGCAACACTTTGTTAAAGCCCGGATATTGGTACGCATATGCAAAGCCGTCTCTATACATTTTGTCGTAATAACATTTAAGTGCATTTTGTTTATAAGA
>JAVWEG010000080.1:0-8210 GCA_036641735.1 Oscillospiraceae bacterium | reverse complement strand
AATGTAAATGAGCCTGTTGATGCAATACGTTGCCGATTTAAAACGACAATAGCACGCGAGGAGCTGAAAGCAGGAGATATGCTTATAAGAATAGTGATAGGTAACGAAAAAAGCGGATATAAGAAAAGCCAAATTGCCGCAGGCTACACCTATGCTTTGCAACAATAAAACCTACAAATGCAAATAAACTACAGAACATCTTGACATTTTAGATATTTGATATTATACTTAACGTATGTTAAGGAGGCTGTTATGAGTACTAAAGAAAAGCTATATGATACCGCTTTGCATCTTTTTTCCGAAAAAGGGTATACCGCATCTTCTATCAGAGATATTTGCTATGCCAACAATGTAAAAGAGAGTACTGTTTATTATTATTACAAAAACAAGGAAGCAATGCTAGATTCTATGCGCGAGCGTTTTTGTAACAATGCCAAAGAAGCAAAAGCAAAGCTCGATTTGAAAATATCTAATCCTACGTTAATTAACAGAGATACTTTTTTTGCTGTAGCTGATATTTTTGTAGATAAATTACTGACAGATGAATTTCAAAACCGATTTATCCGTGTGCTGCGCCTAGAGCAAGGGTGTAATGAGCAGCTTCGTGCGCTATATCACGAGTGGCTGTACGAAATGCCTATGGCTTTTGCGGAACGCTTTATTGAGCAATTGATGAGTCTTGGGTATTTTAAAGACGATTCTGCCGCTTATTTAGCCATTATTTACTATTCGCCCATATATTTTTGCTATGAACGCAGCTTTGCGTTTGGCGAGCGCACCGATAAAACCTGTGAGCGCTTTAAGCGCCTTGTATATTCGCATTTGCAAAGCTTTTTAGAGCAATATTCCACCGATAGATATATTTAAAAAACGAGCCGCGAAGCTAATTGCTTCGCGGCTCATTTTTTTAATCGAACGAAATTGTTTTAATATTATCCAGCTTTTTGTGACGAATACGCACATAAAATATTATAGCAAGCACAAAGCACGCAGCTTCGGCTATTACACAGCTATACCATACCGCATCTCTGCCTACAAATGTAGCCAATATCCACGCTATTGGCAATATCAATACCATCTGACGGATAACACTCATAATCAAGCTCAACATACCGTCTCCAAGTGCTTGAAATACACTGGATAGTACTATTGATACTCCCGTAAACAAAAAGCTTGCCGAAATTATCTTTAGTGCAGGCACACCTATTTCCATCATTGCGGCAGTGGGATTAAACATTTGCAATAATGCGTTTGGCATTAGCTGAAAAATTATAGTACCTAAAAGCATTACCGCTGTCGTCATAATTAATGACATACGTATCGTACCCGATATACGCGCACGGCTACGCGCACCGTAATTGTACGCTATTATTGGCACCATAGCGTTTGTAATGCCAAATACAGGCATAAATACAAAGCTTTGCAGCTTGAAATACACACCAAATACCGTAACTGCCGTTTCGGTAAACTGAATAAGTATTTTATTCATACCAAACACCATTACACTGCCTATACTTTGCATTACTATAGACGGTAGCCCTACACGGTAAATTCCTCTGATAGAAAACATATCGGGCTTAAATCCCTTAAAAGACATTCTCACTTCGTGATTTTTAAAGTGATTAATGCCCAGTGCCAAAAACATACCTACCAATTGCCCTATTACAGTAGCAACCGCAGCGCCTGTAACGCCCATTTTGGGGCAGCCTAGCAAGCCGAAAATCAATATAGGATCTAATATTATATTAGTAAGTGCGCCTGCAAGCTGCGCTACCATTTGGTAAATAGTTTTACCTGTTACCTGCAAAATGCGTTCCATAGTTATCTGTATAAACAAGCCTATAGAAAATATAGTGCAAATGCGCAGATATTTTGCGCCCTCTATTGCTATTTCTTCTATTTGCGTAAACGAGGAGAAAAACCAATCTGAACACAAAATACCAAAAACACTGTAACGAAAATGCCGTTTTCAGCTACTTTGTTGGCAGCTTCTTTGTTTTTTTCTCCAAGACGTCTTGATAAAAGTGCGTTAATGCCCACTGCTGTACCAACGGATACGGCAATCATCAGATTTTGTACGGGAAACGCAAGGCTTACAGCAGTGAGCGCGTTTTCACTTAGCATTGCAACGAATATGCTGTCTACAATATTATACAATGCTTGTACGAGCATACTTAGCATAATTGGGAAAGCCATTCCCATCAAAAGCGTGTTTACAGGGCGCGTGCCCATAATATTTTCTTTTTTATCCATTAAAATTTATCCTTCTTTTGCGTTGTTTCAAACGATTGTTACTTAGCGGCAAGACGAATATCATCGCCCACAAAATGCAAGGTATCACAGCTTCCGAGCAGCCTTGATACTATTTTTTCGGTATAACGTTTAGCAAGCTCCTCTGTACGCACAAAATTGCTCGTGTAAATTGTAGGTAGCTTTTTATTCCATCTTGTATTGATAATATCATATAGGCAACTGCCAATATAAGGTGTAAGATATTCCGTACCGAGGTCATCGAGAATTAATAATTCCGCAGACAATATACTCGGCAAAGTATTAGAGCCGCTTTGAAAATGCTCCTTTTCAAGTGTATCAAACAAGCTCTGTGAGCTAACGTATATTACATCATATCCGCTTTGCAGCACCACATTAGCTATTGAAAGTGCCAAATGCGTTTTACCAAGCCCTGCCGAGCCGCACATATATAAGCTGCCGCTGTTTTTAGAGAAATCCTCGGC
Organism: Oscillospiraceae bacterium; assembly: GCA_036641735.1. GTDB lineage: Bacteria > Bacillota > Clostridia > Oscillospirales > Ruminococcaceae > JAGPHI01. The sequence continues at coordinate 5,475 of JAVWEG010000080.1, read as the reverse complement.
ATAGCTCTTGCAAAATTCTAATATGCACTGCATATGTCCGCGTTCGCTCATATTCCCTGCCGATTTATCGTCGGAGTATTTTAGAAGTGAAAACATATTAAAGCTACATAAAGACAATGGCGATACTTTACTTAAAGACTCTCTGCGCAATCGATTAGCCTCTGTGTGTACACACGCGCACATCTCGCCGTTTACTCTACCCGTGTCTTTGCACAAAGCGCAAGTATATTGCACCGTATCATAATCATTGCTGTATCCAATGCGTGTTAAAAGCTCTGTCTTTTTTAAAGATATTTCCTTTAGCTGTTTAGTGGCTATATCTATTTTATTAGCATCAGCTCCGCTTGCCGATAGCCGCGCCAGCTCTACACCGCATCGTCTTTCCTCATCATTTAGCATTGTCATTTCAGGTACTTTTGCATCGATTTCATTCTTTTTTATAATAGCAAGCGTACGCGCTTTTTGCCTATTTGCCGCAATATTAGACAGCGCTTTGCGGTAAATTTCATCATTATTCATTTGTTAACGCTCCTGTCTTGGCTTGTATACAGGCACCTTGCCCAGCGCATTTTGCAATATATCCCGCGTAGGCATTTTACCTGTGCTTTGCACATTTTGCATTGTCATATTAGAGCTTGCCTGTACATCGTGTACATTTTTGTATCCATTTGTATACCATTTACGTAATATGCCATTTACATAACGGATTGTTTTATTTTCGGCATTACCCACATATCCTACAGCTTCAGCTATCATACTTTCATCGTACCCGAAGCCCTCATACCATTCACTGATTTTAGTGCTTTCAAGCCTTGTGAATTTCGCATCCTTTATGCCGAATATCTCTGCCACATTATGTTCACGTTCCGTGCGCGTTTCTAAAAGCTTTAAATATTTTTCTACATCATCTGCCGAGGTAATGCCATCTGCTTGCCAAGAACGCAGTGCGCGCGCTATATATTTACCCGAGCGCTTCCCAAGCGCCGCAAAGTGCGATACCCCCATCAAAATCATATCTATCGGCATAGCATCGCATAGATACAGCGTGACAAGCTCGTTTGTGTCGGTTTCGGTTATCACTCCTCCTGTAAGCGCCTGACATTCCTGTACAAGGTTTGCAATATTAGCGTCCCCTCTTGCAGCCAGCCCCACTTCGCGAGTAGTAAGCTTTGTGATTGAACCGGTAACAGGCTCGGGGCTAACAATATTATCATCTTCATTATCACAAATAAGCCCTGCGCCCTTCCAGAATTTAAGCGCATCACGCACACCTTGAATATTTTTAAGCCGCAACTCACGAGCTATCTCTGCTTCGTTTGTATTATTATGCGATATCACATATAGCGCCACACGCAGCCAATTATCTTCCAGCTGCGCGAGACGTGAAAACACTATTAGCGGTACAGGTATGCTGTCTGTATTTTTATCGGATAAAATATAGCTCATATTTTCCTCACACTTGATTTTTCGGTAGTAATATATTATAACACTTTTTCGCACTTAAAGAAATGGGTAAATTCTCAATTTGAAAAATGTTTGTATCCTAACGCAAATCAGTTTTTTGCATTTTAAAAAACAATCCACGATTGCACTGACGTAATCGTGGATTGTTTTAAATTATTTATAACTTTACTGTTTAAATCAGGTGATACTCTTTTAACAATTTTTCTAAATCTGTGCCATCTAATTTTTTAAGTGCTTCTTTAAGCACTATTTTTTCTTTAAATCCAAGCTCCATATCGGTAATTTTTTTACCGTCGCGCAGCTGTACTGTAGAATTAAGCAAATCGCGCACATCATACACACTTCCCCATACTTCAGGCACTCCGCGGTCTACATTCAGTAATGTGTACACCGCTTCCATACCTGTGCGGATAGAATACTCTGTAGTGAAAATAGTGTCGCGCTCCGTTTGAGCAAATTGTCCTAAAAATGCAAAATTTACTGAATTTTGCGGCACCACTTGTGGGCGGTCGCCCTTATTTCTAGGCATAAAAAATGCAGTAATATAAGGCATCATACAAGGGATAGTGTTTGCACTGTTTTGTGCAAGCTCTTCAATTTTATCTTGCGGCACACCCATATGATACAGCCACTCCATACAAATTTCCTTGCCCGTACATTCGCGCATAGTTTTTTTCACATAATTGCCGGGTTTGTCGCTAAACAGCCCATAAATCCACCCCACTAGCTGATTTTTAGGCTGTGAGCGAAACTGCGGCTGACGATTAAACGTCCAGCTCAAAAGCCAATTGGAATCTTTCGCCGTTACAATGCCGCCTGTTACCACTTTGCCTGCAAACGGGTCTCTTTTGCAAATATTTTGGATATACGGCGGAATTTTATCATCAAGAGTAGTTACTGTAGCACTCATCCAATTCGTTTTCTCGGGATTTTGGCAAAAATTATCAGGATTGCCAAACGACTCATCTTCTGCAGCTATTTTACGCCACATATCCCAGCCGCCGCCCTCTTTTATTTCCGTATTGAAATCGGCTTTTGTATTTTGGCTGCCAAGAGTAGAATTTTCCACGCATCCACCATTAGTTATAAACAATAAATCGTTTTCCGTAAGGTCGATGTTTGCAAGCTTGTTATCGGATATTATCTCTACACATTTTGCCACTTTTTTATCTTTTGAAATATCAAATTTTACATTAAGCACTTTGGTATTATAATGAAATTTCACATTGTTCGTCTCAAGATATTTTATCATAGGCAAAATCATAGATTCATACTGATTATACTTTGTAAAACGCAGCGCAGTAAAATCAGGCAATCCGCCTACGTGATGAATATAACGTCTTATATACAGCTTCATTTCCAAAGCAGAATGCCAGTTTTCAAAAGCAAACATTGTGCGCCAATACAGCCAAAAATTAGAATTAAGCACATCATCACTGAAAAACTCTTCTATTCGTTTACCATAAAGTTTCTCATCGGGAGTGAAAAACAGCTTCATTATTTCCATAGCGGCTTTATCAGATAGTGCAAATTTTTTATCGGTATGTGCATCTTCTCCACAATTTACCGTAGCACGCATTAATGAATAATTCGGATCTTTTTTATTTAGCCAATAATATTCATCTAATACGCTTATGCCTTCAGTTTCGATAGACGGTATTGAGCGAAATAAATCCCACATACATTCAAAATGATTATCCATTTCGCGTCCGCCGCGCATTACATATCCCAAATTTTCGTATAAATACCCATCGCAAGCGCCGCCCGGGATAGCATCTTTTTCCAAAATATGTATGTGTTCACCTTTCATTTGCCCGTCGCGTACAAGATAACAGGCGGCGGATAGTGCTGCAAGCCCCGAGCCTACAATATATGCAGATTTATGTTCTACACCTATTGGCTTTTCAGGACGTGCAAAAGCTTCGTAATTTCCACTTGAATAATACATAATAAATACCTCCGTTTAATTTTAGTTTGTGTGTTTCTATGTTGTTATTTTACTAAACTAAATCGGAACGTACCATCAGCAAAATATATATTATGATTAGATTTTTATCATTTATATCAATTTGATTAAACTTTATCCGTGCGATATCCGTTTAACGCAGAATTTATATTACCTCGTATTAAAATGCAAAGATGGTCAATAATTTTTTGCGGATTATCCTTCATATCATTTTTTATCCAGTCAAGTAAAAGGCCAACAAATGCGTATTTATAAAAATCGGCTATGAATTTTTTATTATCATCGCTCACCGTCATTCCTTCCGCTTCTTCCTCCACTACCCCAATAAGTAAATTGTATACGAGCTTGTATAAATATGTTTCTATCTGCTCACGGCTTACCGAATGATACACGTTCATAATAAAAGGTTTGTTTACACGCACCGCTTCAAAAATTTGTAAAAAGCCCTCTTGCCAAGTATCATATGTTTTTTTGCCCTCCAGTGCTTTTGTAGCATCTTCTACGCAGCACCACTCCACAAGGTCGTAAATATCGCTAAAATGATAATAAAACGTCATTCTGTTTATTTCACAGTCCTGTGCAATATCATTTATTGTAATTTTGTCAAGCGGCTTTACAAGCAAAAGATTTTTAAGTGATGCTTCAAGCGCACGTTTAGTAGTTTGCGACATTTGCAAAATCTCCTATCTTATTGCAGTATATTTGTATTAATATTATCAGGCGCTGTTGCGGATATCTGCAACAGCGCCTTTGTGTTTATTTTGCTGATTTGTTTAATATGATAATATACTCGTTTTATTCGTCAACAAGCTTACTTGTTATAGTAACAGATTGGCTCGTTGCATCTAATTCTACTGTGCAGCCAATAGGAATGGTAAGCATAGAATGTGTATGGCAACAGTCAAATTCCGCCAAAATCGGATAGCTCACATCACCAATTACTTCTTTCAAAATTTCATATGGCTTTCTCCCCGTTTTAGCATCATCAAACAATTCGTGTTTGCCTAAAATAATACCGCCAATTTTATCAAATACTCCGCTGATTTTAAGCAATGAAAAGCTGCGCTCAATGTCTGCTGCATCTTTAAGGCTGTCTTCGATGAAAAGAATGTCACCGTTTCCTATTTTAGGCATATATTCTGTGTTCCAAATGCCTAGCATCGTATTTAAATTCCCACCTATAATTCTGCCTGTTGCCTTACCACTATTTACGGTTACAAGATGGTTATTATTTGCTTGTTTGCTTCTATTTTGTGTTTCCCAGTTTATAAATTCTTCTGTCCACACCTCAGGTGTAGGTAACCTATACGGCGTTTTTTCTTTACCCATTGCCACATTTTCAAAGAATTCATATGTTTCATCTACGAACGGAGGAAGCTCACCAAAAGAGGAAACAACGGCAGGTCCATAATAAGTTACGAGACCGATTTTCGCATATATTCCAAGCAATAAAGCAGTGACATCAGAATAACCGACTATTATTTTAGGGTTGCGTTTTAATGTTTCATAGTCGAGATATGGCAATAAAGAATTTGAGTTCATACCACCAATAGCTGCCATAATACACTTGATATTTGGATTTTGTATTAATTCATTAAGTTCGTTTGCACGTTCACAAATATTGCCGGAACGATAATAGTCTTGCTTTCCTGTTAAATTTCCTTCAAATATCTTGAAGCCTTTGTTTTCGAGATATTCTTTTCCGCGAATATAACGATTTTTTGCCGTTGCAGTGGCAGGAGACGAAGGAGAAAACACCGCTATCGTGTCTCCATATTTTAATTTTTGTGCTAACATAGTTCACTTTCCCCCAATTCATAAAATACAAATATCGCAAAGCTGCTACCGCAATAAGCTTTGCTTCCATAATGTATGCTTCAATATGCGCTGCACGTAATTCAGCGGCTTTTCTTTAAAATAGAGCTATATCGAAAGACAAATTATTTTATAAAAATTGCAAAGCTGTCGATAACTAAATTTTCAATCGTTCTCCACTTAAAGATGAAAAAGCTATATTTATTTTACCATATTTACAATTATTTGGC
>JAVWEG010000079.1:0-8263 GCA_036641735.1 Oscillospiraceae bacterium | reverse complement strand
ACAGCTTTTGCTCATCTAGGCTGCCAAGCTCTATACCGTTGCGGATAAACGAGCCTGATATTTTTGCAATTCCCGGTAACGGGCGCTCAATACCGTCAAAAATATTTTGCATAATGCCGGGGCCGAGCGTAGCTGATAAAGGTGCGTGCGTACCTATTACAGGCTCGCCCACGGTAAGCCCCGTAGTGTTTTCGTACACCTGAATAGTAGTAAATTTTTCATTTACACCGATAACCTCGCCGATAAGCTTATCGTTTCCTACGTGTACCATCTCAAGCATAGCAAAGCTGTTAGTATTATGCACCTTAATTACAGGGCCGTTTACGGAATATATCACATCATTATTCACAGCTACACCACCTCTAAATTGCAATAAGACAAAAGGCGGCCGCGTTCTTCATCACGCGCCGTATCCAAAGTCTCGTCATATAATAAATTGTCACAAGCAAGCCGAAATCCGCCTAATATAATATCGTCATCATCTGCAAAGGCAATATCATATTGAGCGCAAAGCTTTTGTAATAACGATTTATCTTCGTTTTTGCAATATATTACTGATTTTTTTGCTATTTTGCTCTCGTATAAAGACAGCTTGCCTGATAGAAATGCTTCGTAATCCTTGCTTTGTGTAAAAGCCTTTAGCTTATCGCAAAGCTCGTTTAACAAATCATCTATTAAGGACTCTCTGTATAAAAGCAAACGGCGGCGCGAATCTTGACTGATAGAAGCTTTAACGCCAAGCCTCCAGCGCTCAGCCGCAAAAGACAGCTTATCAAAATCCGACTTTGCCACAGAATGTCTTGCTTTATACAGCATTTCGTCGCGCTCTTTTTCCGCGCCCTCAATAAGTGCGTGCGCCTCATTTTCGGCAGCACCAATCACCGCTTGCTCAAATTCGTTAAAGCGCTCGGCGCTATCAATGTTTTGCATACTGCCTCCTCATATCTTTATGCCCACAGCCTCTATAATATCGCGGCGAATACTCTGTGCCACATCATCTTTGGTGTGACGGTCGGGCATTTCCACAATAAGAGGGCGCGGACAATTCATTTTGTAATCTAAAAACAAGTCCTTGTATTTTATGCACAGCTTTTCACTTACAAGTACAAGCCCTATGCTCTTATCTGCTTTGGCATCGTCCATTGCCTTTCGTATTTCACTTTCTTCGGCAGCTACTATACCACGCACTCCAACAAGGCGCATACCAGCTAAAGTATCCACATTGTCACTGATTAAAAAATATTTCACAAACAGCCTCTCTTACACCTTAGCTAAGATAAGTATAGAAATAAGCATACCATAAAGTGCTATACCTTCTCCGAGCGCTACAAATATCAATGCTTTACCAAAGCTTTTTGGATCTTCTGTAAGTGCGCCAATAGCGGCAGGAGCGCCTGCTCCTACGGCAATACCTGCGCCTATAGCACCAAGACCTGTGGATAACGCAGCCGCAATATATGCAAAAGCAGGCCCCATATCAGCCTTTTCCTCTACAGGTGCTGTAGCTGTGGGTACAGCTTCCGCTGCTTTATCCGCGGCAAAGCCTGTTACCGACATTACCGACATCATTGCGAACATTGCCGCCAAACAAAATAAAATTTGTGCTGTTTTCTTTAAAGACTTCATTATATTTTCCTCCAAAATTAATAGTATAATATTTATTCGTGCGCTTGCAAACGCAAAGGATTAAATGCTACGGCATCCGCCTCGAAAAATCTGCTGAATATTTCGTAAAATTCAAGACGCAAAGCCTGTATGCCTACTATCAATCCTTCAAGACACATTACGAAAATATTGCCTATCACCACTACGGGCCAATATGCAGCGCCCGCCATTGCCGCCAGAGTAAATACCACGCTCATCATACCTGCGTGGCACAATACAAATCCGCCTATACGCAAAAACGATAATGTATTGGTAACATAGCTTAAAAGCGTATCAAACATTTCAAAAAATCCGCTCATCAGTAAATCGCCTATACCATTTTCCAAATGCCATTTGCCTGTGTCTACAAGGCGCTCAAGCGGCTCGCACATATACATACAAATAAACGGTATTACAAGGCCGATAATAATAAATGGAGTGCTTACAATGCCTATATGCAGTAAAAGCATATCTGCCGCCATAATCAATATGGATACATAAAACACTAAGCCCGATATACCATTGGGGCTGAAGATTGCTTCGCCGATTTTGCCTCTTTTAAATTTAGATACTACACCGAATATTATTGCACACAGTACTATAAACGCGCCTAATACTACAGAGCTGATAAGTATAAGATTTATGGATTCAAACACCTCGAGCGGCTTAGATGCAAGCCCGATAGCGTGATATACAGGATCGAGCAAATGTTCAAATCCAAATACGCTCCCATAAATACAGCCGAAAATCCCCGAGAATAATCCTGCTCTCATCAATATTCCGCCAAGCGGCATCTTTTTGTATTTTTGTAAAATATATCCTACAAGCGCCACTACTATGCCTTGTCCCAAATCTCCGAACATTATGCCGAAAAACAAAGAATATGTAAGCGCTACAAACCAAGTAGGATCGATATCGCCCTGTGATGGCAAGCCGTACATTGTAACATACATCTCAAACGGCCTTACAAAGCGATTATTTTTCAGCTTTACAGGCGGAGATATTGGCAATTCTTCGTTATCGTGCTGCTCTGAAAATTTAATTCCGCTTATTTTGCCAAGCGACGATGTTAAATGCTCATAATCGTCTTGCGGCACAAAGCCGCCGATATAAAACGTATGATTAAAAAGTGTGGCACAATGCTTCATCGCAAATAATTGGTTGCGCTCAAAAAGCCAAGTATACATCTCTTTAATTGTATTTACTTCTTCTATTGTGGCTATCGCGCCAGGCTGCTGCAATGCTGCAAGCTCACTTTTAAGCTCGGTTTCCTTGCGCGTAATTTCCGCTAAAGCATCCTCGGGCTTGCCGTGTATAAAGTCCGGCACCCATATGCGTTCAAAATACAGCGATGAAAAAATATTGTCTATCTCGCTATTATCGGCAGTGGTGGCAAAATATACGCCCCAGTAATAATCTCCGTCAAAATCGTATACAGTAAATGTAAAATGCTTGTCCTCATAATACGAAAGCTTTTTGTAGCTGTCTTTTGGCATTCTGCCAAAGCGCACCTTGAGGTAAGTACACGAAAATAAATCGTCTATGCTTGAAGTAAGCCCTGTAAGGTGATATAGCTGCACTCTCGCCTGAGAATAAAGGCTAAGCTGCGATGTGATATCCGCTTTGCGCGCACCGCGCCTTGCTATTTCCGCGGCAAATTTTTCAAGATATTCCTCCACCGCTTTTGTGTGATATTCGCTTCGCGCCTTTGTCAGCACATTTACAGGCTCACCGAGATCCTCTAAAAGTCCCCTTGCTTTTACGAGCAGCGGCTCGTAATTATTGTTTGCCACGCTTACTCTGTATTCTTCGGCTCCCGATTCGTCCGGATGAAAACACTCTGCAAGCGCCAGTTCTCGCAAGGTATTATTGAGCTGCTTTTCGGGGCCGTAAACATTGATGTATTTCATTTTGGCAATGCCCATTGTAACACTTCCTTTGAGTTGCTTTTAATAAAGTATCAGCTTTTCTATCTCTTCGGGTGCAAGACCGTAACGCACCCCTTCAAGACAGTTAATAATATTACTGCGCTCAAGCTTTGCAAAGCACATAAATGCCGCTAACGCCGCGGCAGGCGATGATGTAAAATGCAATAATGTAATGGCTCGTGAGTAAAGAGGCGCATCCTCTTGGTGAGATACATTGCCGCGTTCTTGCACCTCGTGAATTTTATTACGCTTCATTTGTATAAGCATAGCGGTAATTTCTTCTGTATTTCTTGCCCCTGTAAGCATTTCCATCTTTTTGTGCGACACTTTATAGTATATCGGCAAAAGCATAGCCTTTAGCTGCTCGTGGTCATACGCATCGGGGAAAAACGTTTTTATTCTGAACAGCATATTAATATTGTACAATTCCGCTTCCTCAAGGAAAAGCTCTTTTACATCTCGCAGCTCACTGCCTTTAAAGTTTTTGTCGGCAAGCTCCAGCACACTGCTGTAATAATGTGTAAGCATTGCACATTCCATAAGCTGTAAGTTTTCAAGCTTTGGATCGTTTTTAAATATCGGCTCCAATACTTTATAATACGGTGTGCCTGTAAGTGCGCGCAGCAGCTCCTTAAAGCTTGACGCGCGTGCTAAGCTCATAAGGTTTACTTCGATATACGGCTGTAAAAACATAGGCATTTCCGCTATAAATTCATCTTCGTGTCCCATTGCAAGAAACCGCAGCGCAGTGATAATCTGCTGTGTTTCTACCTCCATCGCAAAAAACCGTGCAAAGCTTGTTTTTACATAATCGTAATGCAATAAGCTTTGATACTTAATAAGCATATCCTGCGTAAGCAAATTTTCCAGCTGCGCGCGATGTAAGTTTTGCGTAGGCATTGCCTTTAAGCTATCTTTAAAATACGGGTGATTTTTAAGAAAGAGCGCAAGCTCCGGCACAGTGCGCCGACGCTCAAGCTCTGCATATTCACTTTTTGTGAGGCGCCGTGAAAACATAGCACGCGCCTTTGGTATTACGGCAAGTGCCGATCCTTTTTCAAGCAAGCTCAATGCCCCCCATCAAAACAATATTGCATTTGCTATATTTTTGTGATATTCGCAACCATATCGCAAAGCCACTTGTCTTTATTTGTATTAAACACTTCATCAATTGCTATCTTTTTATTGGCAAAATCTACATCGCTTTTCGCTTTGCAAGATTTTTGATAGCTGTCGTTTTCATAGTTTAGGCTTGTTTTTAGGTCGGCAAGCTTTTTGGCACCTTCATCAAGAGCAGCCTGTTGCTCTGCCTTTGCGGCTTTCAAAAGCTCTGTGCGCTCTATACGTGCTGCATCTACTATCTTGCCTGCTCTGCGGTCTGCCGCTATTACAAGCTCTATATTTTGAGGCATAAGTCATCGACCTTTCTTTTAATTGTCTATTTTATTTTGAAACTTCAATATACTCTTATTTATTACATTTTTCAAGAGCAAATTTAAACTTTGACTGTTTTAATTTACAATGTTCTTTTTTTCGCCCTTTAAATATGCTTCTATATTATCTTCTACCGTCTCGTAAAGACGTTTTAATGCCTCTTGTGTTGCCCAGCCTATATGCGGTGTAAGAAAAGCGTTTGGCGCTGTAAGCAGCGGATTATTTGCAAGTATCGGCTCTTTTTTATATGCGTCTGCCCCATAAGCTGCAAGCTTGCCTTTTTCAAGCGCATTTGCCACCGCCTGCTCGTCCACAAGCGCGCCGCGCGCCGAATTTAGCAATATTGCAGTGCTTTTCATTTTATTCAGCGAATGTTCATTAATGATATTGCGCGTGGCATCTGTAAGCGGACAGTGCAAGCTAATCACATCACTTTTGTTGAAAAGCTCATCCTGCGTTACAAATCTTTTATCATTTTTAGGCGCTGTACGTGTGTTTATCAGTATATTCATACCCAGTGCTTCACAAAGTAATGCCATACGTTTGCCGATATCTCCGTAACCTATTATGCCAAATGTTTTGCCTTGCAGCTCTATTTGCGAAGTAATATTATATTCACTCGGTACATTAAGCTGCCAATATCCCGCGCGCATAGCTTTTTCGTGCCGCGACGGGCATTGACATATTTCTAAAAGCAATGCGAGCGTAAGCTGTGCCACAGAATAAGTGGAATATGACGGCACATTGGCTACTGCCACATTGTGTTTGCGGCAAGCGGCGATATCTAGGCTATCTGTGCCTGTGGCAGTGAGCGCCACAAATCGCAGCAAAGGCAATTGCTCAAGTATTTCTTCATCTATATTGCATTTGTTGCACACAGCTATCTGCGCCCCTTGCAAGCGCTGTACAATATCCTTATGCTCCGTTCGGGGATATTGTATCACTTCATCTGCAAGCGATTTTAAACGTCCCCAATCAAGGTCGTTCTCCGCTATAGCGTAACTTTCCAAAATCACTATTTTCATTATAATCAAATCCCCTTTTTAATATCATTCCGTCATTTTGCATATCTACTACAATATATCCGCTTTCTAATAAACGCGATATTGTGTAAGTATTTGTTTTTGATATTATTATTGATTTACCGTATTCTGCCTTTTTGTATTGCAATATATAGTACGGGCGCAGAGCGTGCAAAGGGCGCATTGCCACGATGCGCATATTTTTTTTAAAATATGCACAAAGCTGTTTTTCGCCGCTGATTATCGGCACTAATGCCATTGCATCGCCCATTGTTTCCTCAATTAAGCTCAAGCATTTGTCTAAAAGCGGCGCAATTTCACATTCGCATTTTTCAAGTATCGGCAATATTAAAACAGTATTTTTGCCGCAAAGCCCTGTTTTTTTTGCCGCTCTTGTAAGCGCACAATTAAAATTTATCGGTGCTATGCCGCCTATTGCTATTTTGTTACTGCTCACGTCACCATAGGCAAGCAATTTGCCTTTTTGTGATATTTGCTCTAAGCACGCTTCGCTTGCAAACGAGTAATCTCGTGTACCCTGTGCGTATATTTGTGCCGCTGTATGTGCATTTATGCAATAAACACTCATATTTGTCATTGTAAGCACCTGCCCTTCACAATATTTTATGAAAAACAGTGAAGCCATATGTGCATATAGTAGCTTTTTAAACAATAATGGTTTATAATAAATACAAAATCTCAATTGCGGAGGATAAATATGACACTGCACACTACAATCATAAAAAAAATACTGCTCGGTGCTGTGCTGATAGGCATAGCTGCCGGTATTACTCTTGTAATTAAAGAAAATTTGGATACTAAAGATCCCGAAAGCGCTTTACCGCGCATAACCGTAAGCTATAATGGCGCTCCTCTCAGTGACGATGCTGTGCTACGCGCAGGATTTGAATGGAATTTTCTTACCACAAAAGAAAAAGGGCCTACGCTAAATGTAGATGATTTGCCATTGCACGCTGTGGATGTGCTGCCGCAGGTGCCTGTAACTGTTTCCTTTTCCAAAACTCCGGACGAGCTTAAAATATCTCGTTCCGAGGGGCGCGGCTCGCAGGATTTTATAGAGATAACGAGTGAAAAGAGCGGAGAAATACTCACCCCCACTGTACCCAATGTATACACGTACAAGGTGGAGGCAAGCTGGCATATGCGCGGAAGCGTGCTATATTATTTTTCTGTGCAAACAAAAGAGCTATAGCGCATTTACTCTTTTTAATAGCAGCTTATAAGTTTTGCTATTAATAATTATTTCCAGTACCACTAAGGATACAAATGCTGCGGCAACTGTGTCGCTGAAAAAATGTCTGCCGATAATCAGCCTGTTTATAGCCATAAATGCTACAAATAAGCCGCATAATGTCCATACAAGCTTTTCTTTCCCTTGCCATTTGGCAAACAGCGAGCAGCCTACAATAAGTACAAATATAATACTTGCAGCCGCTGTATGGCCCGACGGGAAGCTACTGCCGCCATTTCCAAATGGCTGTAGCCACGAGGTGAATTTATCAAAATTGCCGAGTGCGAGCATATCATCGTAACGAGTACGCTTCCATATCAGCTTTAATATATTGATAATAACCGTACCCAGTACCGAATATACGCACCCTACTCCAAACAAAAAGTATAGCTTCGGCTTTGTATTATCTTTACAGCGAAACAAAAACATTATTGTTACACACATAATAAAAACAGCCGCGCCTGCCACATATCCCACCGACATATCAGGAATATATTTGCGCTTGATAAGCCCCGACACGCCTACAAACACTACTGCTGCCGATGCACAAAGCCCAAAGCCCGTAGCGATGATGCGCAGCTTGCTTTTTATTTTATTGTCGCTTGCCGCAAGGCTGAAAAACAGTAAAAACGGGAGATACAATGGGAGCGTACCAAAACATTCCATTAGCACAGACGGCATAAACTGTGGGTGATACAGCGCATTTGTCAGCGGTAAATCCACAAACAAGCCTATAATCATTAATACTATGAATGCAAAAATGCCCACACCATATTTTTTAACAAAATTTTTCATATCATTCCTCCAATATCACATATTGTAGCATATTTTAGTACAAATTGCCATACGGCATAATATAAAAGGAGTAGATAGTATGCAGTACAAAATTCTTGGAAAAACAGGGCTTAAAGTTTCAGCACTGGGGCTAGGCGGCATACCTGTGCAGCGCATTACCAAAGAAGAAGCCAAAGCTTTATTGGAAT
>JAVWEG010000078.1:0-8553 GCA_036641735.1 Oscillospiraceae bacterium | reverse complement strand
CGAGGTTATTTCAGTGCCGGCGTTTTTTTTAAAGGTATTATCAGGTAGACGAATAGCACCGATTAAGTCAGCACGCTGTGCAAGGTATTTACGCACGGCGCTGTTTGCTTTATCCAATGTGCCCTTGCTCGTGACAAATGCGATCACTCCGCCCGGACGTACTTTGTCTAAGGCTTTACCGAAGAAATAATCGTGTATAAGCCATTTGTGCTTATCGTATCTACGGTCAAGCACTTTAAAATCTCCAAATGGTACGTTGCCCACAGCCACATCGAAAAAGCTATCGGGCATTTCCACATTTTCAAAGCCACTTACTGCAATATGTGCGTTTTGATAAAGCTGCTGTGCAATATGTCCTGATATACGGTCAAGCTCTACACCATAAGTTTTTGCATCTGCCATACTCTCGGGTAATGCACCGATAAAGTTACCGATACCGCATGCAGGCTCTAGAATATTGCCTTTAGCAAAGCCCATATGTGCAAGTGCTGTATAAATGCCATTGATTACAACAGGCGGAGTATAGAATGCCGTGAGTGTGCTTTCACGCGCGGCTGAGTATTCCTCAGAGGTTAAGAGACTTTTAAGCTCAATATAGTTTTGGCTCTTTTCCTCAAAGCAAGATGAAAGCCCACCCCACCCGACATATTGCGACAGCACGCCTTGCTCCTCCTGAGTAGCAAGGCGGTTTTCTGTCTCAATACTTTTTAAAAGCCGAATTGCAGCAATATTAGCTTCGTATTTTTCGGACGGTGTGCCAACACCCATCTGCGCATTTGCAATATGAAAATCGTGCCGCTCGGCGTTTGAAGCTTCTGCATTTAAAGGTGTAAAAGAAATGTGCTTTTGCAATGTAAATGCTTTGGGCATTTCAGATGTTCTGAGCTTTGCTTGCAACGGCTGCTCTTGTATGGAAGCTACGTCTATCAACGCCGCTAATTCGTCTTTGCAGCCTATATTATCTTCTGTGTCGCGAAGTGTTCCTTTGAGCGAAGGAATTAAGCGCTTATTTCCAAAATCAAAAAAAGACATCTGCTTACTTGCTGTGGAGGGCAAGGGCTTGATGTCGTCGGTAATTCTATTTTGTGCTAAAGAAACGGACAGCGCATTTGCACTGCCCGTTTCGTTGTCGTCTATTGTTAGGTGTATATTAGGTCGTTTAGAATTATTTCCCTCACTGAGCTTTTGATGTTGTTCATCATTCCCACCCAGCGCATTTGGTCGGTGGCCTTCAGCTGCTCTGTTACTCCACGAGCCTTCGCCATTTGCTTCGTTAAGGTCTCCTCCATTTCTATTGCCTGTCGGTCGATGTCCTCGAGATAATCGTTCAATGTGCCTTCTGTCCACATTGTCATATACGTGCTGTTGTCGTGCTCCTTCATATATATCAAATGCTTTGTTCCCCAATGGCTTACGTTGGGCGGTGTCGGTGGTGCGATATTCGGCACCAGATAGTCCCCCTCTTGTCTGTAGGTCAACACTATGTCGCCTTCCTCGTTCATTTCCATACCCTTGCTCATTTCCTCGTCCATAATTAGCATCCCTTTCATTATTTAAAATTTGTTTTTCGTCGTATTTAATCGTTTCGGCTATTAAAAGCAAAGCAGGCTTTGCAATATCGCTAATGGTTTCGCCCAGTATATAAATTTCGCTTAAAGTATTATTCCATTTAGCTTGGCTTTTGAAAAAAGAGGATAAGATATGTGCGTCATATCCAAGCCGTGATAGCATTACTGCCGCGATTGAAATATGTGCGGTTTCCATAAATGTTTCTGTATGCTTTGCAGCATTAGAAGCTGCACTACTATTAAGTATATTAATTTTTGTTGCATAGTCAAGATAATTATCAGATAATAAATTTTCCGCGCAATTATAAATAGAAGAAGTGAAATCAGATTGAGTATCAAAGTCTCCAAACTTGTCTTTTAAACAGTCAATAACTTTATCTTGAAGCTCATCTCGCATCGTCCACAAATATATGCCACGCTCTTTTTCACTAACATTTGTCTGAGAAATATCATATACAGTGCTTAAGGTAGAGCTGTTTTTTGATAGAAGATACACTGCCTTAGAGCCTGAAACTACATATTTGTGTAAACTATTCCACTGTTTAATTGTAGCGCACGCTGTGGCATTTGGCAGCTGCGCATGTATTAGTATTTGTTCATCAAAAGAATATTTGTAATTATTTCCCATTGTTTGGCAAAGGTCAAGCCAATTAGAAATATTACGCTGCGCCTTTAGTGCGGTGTTTTTGGCAAGCAAGGCTACTTCGTCTATTTTTTTCATTTGTAACACTCCATACTATTTTACTGTTATTACATTTCATCATCAAATTCCTCCGACATTGCCGATAATGGCGGTGCTTTGGCTTGTGTATCCAAAAACTGATTAAGATACGACAGCACGGCTTTCACGTCGGCTACTGTTTCAGAGGAAAATGGAGAATAACGGTTTTGATTTATAAGCTTTTCCTGCGTTTGCCAAAAGGCTTTGATATGGTTAAAAAGTCCTGAGGTCGCATCGTCCGAGTCTTGTACGATATCGTATTTGAAGCTGTATTTTGAATATTCCTCGTCACCCGGCATTTTGTAAACAATAGAGCCGCTTACGCTGCCGCCTTCGTTCTCCTCATACTCAAGATTATCGGCATTAGAAAATTTTTTGTCGGCAATTTTAAACAATAGCTTTTCGCCATCCGTGAAATGTACACTGCTGCTGCTTTCTATTAAGACGTACGGCTCGCCATTCATAATAGACATTTCCTGCTCATCTGTAATATTAGCTTCCGCTTCATTATTTATCATATTCGATAGGTCAGGCACACTCTGCTCGATGTCAGCTTGAATGGCACTTAGCGCTTTTATTTGATATTCATTTATTTCAGGATTATTGTCAAGCGTGTATGCGTTTGATTTATATATTTCAATCATCTGCATACGTGTGAATAAGTGATGCCCATTAGCAAGCCCGGAGCGTTTGACAAAATCCTCTTTTGCTTTTTGGTAATCGTTTGGAAACTGATGTATATTGTTAAAATTGTTATTGGCATCGGTGCTTGATGAAATCGTAGCAAAAACATATCCGCTATCTGTATTTGATTTTTTTCCGAGCAAGGAAGCATCAATGTATTTAGAAATGATTTTATACGTATCCTTATCAATGGTAATTTCCTCCTGTGCGTTTCCCGTCGCTTGCACATATTCATAAACGTCGGCGGCAACACCCGAGGCATCAGCAAAAAGCTTT
This sequence comes from Oscillospiraceae bacterium, assembly GCA_036641735.1. Taxonomy (GTDB): domain Bacteria; phylum Bacillota; class Clostridia; order Oscillospirales; family Ruminococcaceae; genus JAGPHI01. Next base: position 5,304 of record JAVWEG010000078.1, on the reverse strand, counting down.
TTTGCCTGTGCGTTATTTATGCTGCCGCTTGCGTACGTGTCACCATTTCCAACGATGTAGCCAATGCTTTGCCGATTGATGTTTATTTGTACCGCTCCATTCAAAATGCAGCTTTGAATATTGCGTTCGGTTAATACTCTGCATAGCTCAGTAAAAAAATCATTGCGGGTTAGCATTTTTACCACCTAAATCCTTTAGCGCTTTTTTTATGAAATCATCTACGCTTGCATCCTTTGTTTTCAAGTATGCGATGCCAAGCTTGCGCGAATTTTCAACAAGCGAATTAAGATTATCTAAATCCTCATCGTCCACAAGTATACGCAATGCATAGATTAACAAAAAATATTCAGCGCCCGACATCCAAGCGTTTTTTGCTGAAATAGATGCCAAACGTTCGACAGCGGGGTCAAGCACCTGTTTTATCGCCAAAGCGATGCTGTCTTGCATACTTCGCTCATTTTGTGTAAATCCGTCTACACGTAAACCCTTGTCTATGTATTCACGGATAAGCAGACTTTTGCTTTTGTTTTCTGCTCGCGCTGTCTTTTCGAGCAGCTCATTCATTTTAGCAGTAACACGTATTGGAATATACTCACTGGCTTTTTTCATTCTTCCCTCCAAAAAACGTCTATATGTTGGTAACACAAGATGTAACACAAAAAACGAAATGTAACACAAGTTGAAAGCTGTGCTTTCAAGCTGTTATGGGCAATGTGTAACACTGCTTATCCAGCCGTTCCAACGGAGTTTTAATGCTACGGCAGGTTTTATGCTGCTTTTTTGGTATATCTTGTGGTCTCATTTGTCGCGCGACACATCAGGCTACAAAAGCGCGTCAAGCTTCAAAATCACATTCCATAGATGGATTTTCGTGTATTTCATTACTTCGATACTCCTTCAAATCCTCGTTAAAATCTTTAAATCTTGGCGATTGTACGTATATTTTATACGCTTTGCTTTCTTCTAAGCAGTCGGCTATGCGCTTTGTGGCAGCTTTGCCCGGGTCGTCGTTATCAAGGCAAAGTACAATCTCTTGAATGAGCTTATTATTGGATAAAAAGTAGTCAAGCGCACGAGCGGCAACACCACCAAGAGATATTCGGTACCCGTCTTTGTAATCCTTGCCTGCCAATTTAAATAAAGTGGCATGGCTAATGGCATCAATGCAGCTTTCAAACACATATACGCGATTGCAATTTGCGGCGGCCGCCTCCATCACAAAAGGTATATCCTTGTTGCTGCCTGCGATATCGCGCTTAAAGCTGTCCTTTGCATAGGTGTTTGTACCACGTTGAAACGCACTTTTTGGCGCGCCTTGACAGTCAAAGCCAAGAAACACAACATTTCCGTGCTTTGCAGATTGATATATTTTTTTCTCGTGAACAAGCTCCGCGACGATATCGTTGTCAAGCTGACGTTCCTTCAAAAGATAAGCAAATACACGGCGGTTGTTATCTGCCTTTTCGGGCAATTCAAATTCTATTGGTTCTGAGGACGAATTTTCTTTTTGCACATTTTCAATGTAAATTTGCCCACGCTCTAATTCGCCATTTAATATCAGCACGGCTTCCACCATACTTTTTTGCTCATAGGATATTATGAATTCCATTGCGCCGCCTTTAAGCTCGCGCGAGTTCCAAAACCATTGTCCGTTCTTGGTAAAAACCATACTATCGTGCTCTTTCATTGTAAAGTAGCTGCCGTCCTGCTGCAATTCATAGCCTTGCGCCTTTGCATACTCAAGCGCACTCGTATTGTAACGCGCGTGCTGATATTGGTCGTTCGTATAATAAAGCTTTCCGCCTTTACTCATTGGCATCCGTTATTCCTCCTTTAATAGAAAAAACGGCCTGTATTACAGACCGCTTTTAAGGTTTATTTTATATTTAAAACACTCAGCGCTATTTGGCAGCCTTCGCATTTCAAAGCAATGTTTTGATATGCCCATACCTCAACACCACATTTCGGACAGAAGTATTCGTATTTCACGCGCTTAGGCTTTTCAGGGGCGATTGCTTTAGCCGCTTCGCTTTTTGCCTGTGCTTTTTTCTCTTTCACTTCATTTAAGCGGTCTGCTTGTGCCGCTACATTAGGAGAAGAAGAAATATTAAGCGCATCAGACATATTGATATGCCCTTCGATAAAATCTTGCTTTGCAGCAGGGGAGAGGTTGTCTGCAATTTTTTGATATCGAGATACTTGAGCTTGGCTTATGTTTAACTCGTTACTAATTGCTTCGCGAATTCGCCCCGGGATTTTATCACCGCGAGCCTTTTTTTAGTATATATTTGCGTTAGCCGTTCTACGGCTTGAAAGGTTTCAGCTGGTGAGCATACGCGCGTTGATTGATTTGCCCTAATAAGCTTTTCTTCTGCGTCGAGGTCATCAGCATTATCTATTTTTGCAGGTATCATACGGTATTTATCGCCAAGCTTTTCATTGAGTAGCTTATACGCTGAAAAGCGGCGCTCACCGCTTATGATTTCAAATGTATCGTTTTCAAGCTTTCGCAATACAAGATTGTGCATAAGCCCATTCAATTCAATGTCCTCTGCAAGCTCCTCAATTTCATCTATTCGATAAAAATTCTTTTCGCTGGGCAAGATTTTATTGATATCAATATATTCAAGCCTAAAGCTATTCTGCGCATCCTGCCTCAATGCGCTATTTTCCACTCTACTGATATTTGATGCTATGTCGGGGTTTAGTTTAAATGCCATAATTATTCCTCCTATTAAAATGTGGCACAAGTGCCACAATTTTCTCTTGCGATTGAAACCAATACAGTAATTTCCGGTATCAAATGATACCAGGATTGCAAAAGTAGTAAAGTCCAAAATCGTAATTCTTGGTATCAAATGATACCAGGATTGCAAAAGTGGTAAAGTCTAAAATCGTAATTCTTGGTATCAAATGATACCAGGATTGCTAACGCGGTAAAGTTCAAAATCGTAATTTCTGGTATCAAATGATACCGGGATTGCCAACGTGACAAAGTTCAAAATCGTAATTTCTGGTATAAAATGATACCAGGATTGCAAAAGTGGTAAAGTTCAAAATCGTAATTCCCGGTATCAAATGATACCAGGATTGCAAAAGTGGTAAAGTTCAAAATCGTAATTTCCGGTATCAAATGATACCAGGATTGCTAAGGTGGTAAAGTTCAAAATCGTAATTCTTGGTATCAAATGATACCAGGATTGCCAACGTGACAAAGTTCAAAATCGTAATTTCCGGTATCAAATGATACCAGGATTGCTAACGCGTTAAAGTTTAAAATCGTAATTCTTGGTATCAAATGATACCAAGATTGCTTACAGAGTATGAAATGTGGCACAAGTGCCACAATTTGCTCTTGCATACTCAAAACAAAAAAAGAAGTGCCACAGTTTCCTGCGATACTTCTTTAGTGCAATTTATTCTGTTATAGTTCCAAATCATCATCGTTTTCAGGCTGCTGTGTAATCTTTGACTCAAAGTCTATACCGTCAATACAGTTGTCGTATACAAATTGCTTGATTTCCGTCATATTATTTGTTTCATAAAATGCAATAAGCAGCTCACCAAAAGGTCTTATTTTATCAACGGAAATACTAATAATACCACAACCATTAACAATCATTTCTTTATTTGCTATCATCATAGCTGTTCGCTTGTTTCCGTCGATAAATATTTGTCTGCGCATACACCAAAGCATTAAAGTTATAGCTCGCTCTGTGGGGGATTTTATAGACAAAATATCCATCATCTCATTGCGCACATCATATTCAAAAGGAATTTGTGGCTGCCATTTTGTGCCGGATATCTTAACGTCATATGCTCTGATTTTACCGGCTCCAAATATACTGCCGTCGCCTCCAATAATCATATTTACGCGGCATAGATAATCAAAGTCAGTAAAGCGGTCAAGAGTGTCGAGAAGAAAGCTCCAGGCACGTTTCATATTGTTTATTTTTACAATATCTTCAACTTTAACAGACTCTACTCCCATTCCCTCAAAGATTGCGTTTGTTTCGGGAAAGGTAACGTTAATGCCCTCCAGCTTGGCACTTTTCCAGATATAGTCCACAATGTTTCGTTTGGCAACAAAAATGTTTTGCTCTCTTGTCATCTGATATTTTGATTGCATAGTTAAAAGCTCCCTTCGTAGCAAATTTTCTGCTTAAAGCAAAAATGGTGTAATAAATTATTATATCAATTTCACATAAAGTATTCAATGCTTATTTTACGGATTTTTCAAATGCTATACATTGTTATGTATTTCTCTATCGATTATCTCTTGAGTTAGATTGCGATAGCCTATGGAAGCGGATGCCTGCTTGTCGGTGTAAACGACAGGCATTTGATTAAATGTGCTTTCAGCTACTTTAACATTTGTTTTGATTGAGGTAGCAAACAAGCGTAAACTATCACTGCCTTTAAGCACCTCTTTAATAGTTTTGTTTACGCCGGTAGCGTTATCCATAGTGACAAAGCAGCCTATAAATTTGAGCTTTTCGTTAAACTCGGATTTAATATCCATTATTGTATTTATCAGATAATCAAGGCCGTCGAGTGCAAATTGGTCTATTTTAATAGGGACAATGACTTCATCAGCGGCTGCCAAAGCGTTTATTGTTACAATGCCGATATTGGGTGGGCAATCCAGTAAGCAATAATCATAATCCGTTTCCAGCTGAGCCAAAGCCTTTTTTAAACGGGTTTGCTGCTGCCTTGAGGTATCCACAATTATTTTGCCCTCAACAAATGCAAAGTTTATGTTTGATGCAATAATGTCTATATTTTTATGTTCTGTTTTGTACACGGCGTTCTTTGCGTTAAAACCTTTTTCGAGAAAAACCTCACTAATGGACGCACCGTCTATATTGTATTGGCGCAAAAGCTGCGAGGCGTTCGCTTGTGGGTCGAGGTCTACTATGAGCACCTTTTTATTGTGCTCGGCAGGATCCGCCAGCACAGCTCCGATGTTTACGGTGGAAATGGTTTTTCCAACTCCACCCTTAATGTTAATTACCGCTATTGTTCGCATTTTTCATTCCTCCGTTTTTTAATTTTACAAAAAAAGCGCCTTCAAAAAAGACACTTTGTGCAACAATATTATATTGCGTGAATGTGAGTAGCTCCACTGAAATACAACGCATAAATTTATCTTAAGCATGTAATTTATATGCGATAATTATATTGTTATAAGCAGTGTTAAAGGCCAGATTAATATTTATTTATGCAACATTTAACCCGCTTGCATTTTAGCACCTTTTAAGGCATAATTACTGCATTACATTAAGGAGCGTGTAAAATGGGAAC
>JAVWEG010000077.1:0-8592 GCA_036641735.1 Oscillospiraceae bacterium | reverse complement strand
GAATATGCCGGATGAGCTTGTCTGTAATGAAATTAAAAAGCTATCGGAGGAACCGTCAGCTTTTATTGTGGAATTACAGAATTGCCAAAAGATATTAAGCCACACTAAATTTAACAAAAGCCTCATTAAGCCGCAAATTTATCTGCGGCTTAATGAGGCTTATTTTTAGAAACAAATAAATAAAATATTGATAGTATGCTCTGCCGAGTTTTATAGACAGAGCTGTTTTTATCACTTTTTAAAAGCGCACAAAACGGTGCATTTTGTTTAATAAAAAATCTTTCTGTCTCCATTAATACTCTCTTGAATTGTATTTATTATATGCCGCTTTGCAGCAGGAATATCTCGCTTTTCTATACAATGGCACAGCTCTGCTGTATTGTCTCGTAAAGCATTTACGCCGTATAGCTCACAAAAACGCATCCATAGCCCCAGCACCAATTCTTTAAACGAAGTAAATATTAAAGGAATAAGCATATTTCCCGACAAATAAGCAAGCTCGTGCTGAAATGCAAACGCAAGCGCAGACACTTCACTTGGCAAATCGGTTTTTTCCATCTGCTCTACAAAGCCCCTTAGGCTTGCAATTCCTTCATCTGTGATATGCGGTATACATATCTCCACGGCGAGTGTGTCCAGTGCAACACGCATTTCTAATATAGAACGCACTTCGTTATTACGCAAAACACCTCCGTTATATCTCACTATTGAAATAAGTGTTTCAAGTGTACCATCACGTCTGTAATCTGCCACAAAAGTGCCTACGCGCGGCTTTACCGATAAAAACCCTTTGTTTGTAAGCTCTGCAATACCTGCATTTACCACTGCCCTGCTCACCTGCATTGTATTGGCAAGCTCTCGCTCAGGCGGCAGCTTTTCGCCCTCACTTAGCCTGCCTGACAATATCATCGTTTCTAATTCTCTTACAAAAAGCTCCTTTAAGCTAGGGGCGCTTAATTTATTAAAATCCATTACTTACCTCCATACAAACTGGCTGTGGTCTAGTCACATACCACAGCTTTATTATATCAAAATAATAAATGAAAAGCAATGACTATTTTTATAAATAACGTAGAAAATAACGTATTTTTCTTATAAAGTTTGACGTGTATATACATTTTATGTTAAAATAATAACAAGTAATATAAGTGCTGGTATGTCCAGTATGAACGCATTGCGGAATGTTGGCTTCATATTGACAATCACTTGTTTTGCTAAATTGTAAATTATTGGAGGAATTGTTTATGTTTAAATTTAACTTTGCCGAGGGCGCTACTGTTTTATCGGTACTGCTTGTGTGGCTGGCGGTATTTGGTGCTTTGTTTTTTCTAAACGAGATATCTCGCCGCTCCAAATGGATTGGCTTTGCGTGTTTTATTGTATTGCCAACTGTGCTGTCTATACTATGGTTTACTGTAATGCGTGACACTACTTATACCGATTGGTTTCATCTTGCTAAAGTGTATTCATCTACTGCCGGCTGCATCGGCTTTTGGTGTATCCGCCATATTGAAGGTAAACGCAAGGACGGTACTACTTGGAAGCTTGCCGATAATAAAATAGCACTTTGCTTTCCTCCGCTTATACTTGCAATCAATATTTTAGAAGCTTGCACACGTGACATTGAAGTAGGTATGAAATACGCTACTATGGCGCAAGACCTTACTGCCGATGCTCCTGTAATGCTGATGGGCGGTGCTTGGAACTATATGAACGCCGCCGCAGGACTTTTAAATATCATCACTATAACGGGCTGGTTTGGCATTTGCATACGCAAAATCACAAAAAAAGACGGTAGCAAGGATATGCTATGGCCTGATATGCTATGGTTTTGGATAGTAGCATACGATTTATGGAACTTTGCTTATACATACAATTGCCTGCCAAACCACGCTTGGTATTGTGGGCTTGCCTTGTTGCTTGCACCTACTATCTGTGCATTTACCGTGGGTAAAGGCGCTTGGCTACAGCACAGAGCGCAAACTCTTGCATTATGGTGTATGTTTGCCCAAACCTTTCCGCTATTTCAAGATGTAGGAAAATGGCGTGTAGACTCTACATATAATCCCACTATTTATTTTATAATAAGCTTTATTGCACTTGCAGTTAACATTGCTGTATTAATATTTATGATTTACAGGATAAATAAAACTAAGCGAAATCCGTATACAAGCGAGCTTTACGTGGATTTACCTGCTTATAACGCAATATCGTCAATGCGTGAGGAAGCTGTAAAAGCTAAATAATTTTAATAGTCAAAATCTGTAATACTATAGATGCCACAAAATAATAAGGAGAAAAGCTATGACACATCACTTGAACCTTAAAAACGAAAAGGTACTCGCACTTGCCAATCACATTGGGCGCAAAAAGCCCGGCAGCAAGGCTGCATACGATTTTGCCGCACCTGAATACCTTATACTGGAGCCTGTAGTAACAGACGATATGGCTGATGTTTGTATGACAATGGCAATACGCGAAAGAGTAACTGCCGAAGAAGCCGCAAAGCGCTCTTGCAAAAGCGTAGATGAAACGCACAATTTATTGCTACAGCTTGCAGATGCAGGTGTGTGCTTTGTAAACACTATTGATGGCAAGGATACTTTTTGGTACGATACCTGGGTACCGGGAATAATGGAAATGATGGTAAATCACCCCACTAATCCTAAAAAGTTTCCGCAGATTGCCGAAGCCTTTGAGGCTTACGGGCGCGTGCGTGGTGCTGGCACAGCAGGAATGTCGCCTGTAGGCGTGGGGCTTATGCGTGTAATTCCTATAGAACAAGCTATAGACGGTAACAGCCATCGCGCCTCGTACGAAGAAATATCAAAGCACATAGAGGAGCATAATATTTTTTCAGTATCAAATTGCTCGTGCCGAACCGCGCGTGAGATAATGGGCGAGGGATGCGGACATCTTAAAGAAGATATGTGCATACAGATGGGACACGCTGCCGAATATTACATACGCACAGGACGCGGACGCGAAGTAAAAAAAGAAGAAGTATATGAAATATTGCGCCGCGCCGAAGAAAATGGGCTTATGCACGAAATACCTAACCTTGACGGTGACGGTAAAACCCACGCAATATGTAATTGCTGCGGATGCGGCTGCTTTTCGCTGCGCACAGGAGAAATGTTTAAAAACGCAGATATGGTGCGTTCAAATTACATATCTGTAGTAGACAGCGAAAAATGCGTGGCTTGCGGACAATGCGTGGAAAACTGTCCTGTAAACGCTTTAAAATTAGGGCAAAAGCTATGTTCTACAGCTCCTGTTACATTAGATATCACAACGAAAATCACTCCGCGCGACACTCCGTGGGAGCAAAAATACTGGAATCCCGATTACAGAATAAATCGCGAAGATGTAGTAGATACAGGCACTGCACCTTGCAAAACCAATTGTCCTGCACATATTGCCGTACAAGGCTATATTAAGCTTGTAGCGCAAGGCAAATACACCGAAGCTCTGGAGCTTATCCGAATGGAAAACCCTCTGCCTGCTATTTGCGGACGAATATGCAACAGGCGCTGTGAGGATGCTTGCACACGCGGTGATGTAGATGAGCCGATAGCCATAGATGAAATAAAGAAATTTATTGCCGAGCAAGACCTTGACAAAGCACGCCGCTTTATCCCTAAAAAGCGCCACGATTACAGCGATAAAAAAGTAGCTGTTATCGGCGCAGGTCCGGCAGGATTATCTTGTGCTTATTATCTTGCGTTAGATGGATACCGCGTAACTGTATTTGAAAAAGAAGCGGTACTCGGCGGTATGCTTACGCTTGGTATCCCCTCTTTCCGCCTTGAAAAGGACGTAGTAAATGCCGAAATAGATATTATCCGTGAGCTTGGAGTAGAATTTAAAACAGGCATTGAGATAGGCAAAGATATTACTTTAGCACAGCTTCGCGAGCAAGGCTACAAGGCTTTTTATATTGCCATTGGCGCTCAGAGTGGGCGCAAGGTTGGCATTGAAGGCGAAGATGCAAAGGGTGTAATGTCGGGAGTGGACTTCCTTAAAAGTATAAATCTTGACGAGAGTAAAAAGCTAAGTGGCAATGTTATAGTAATAGGTGGTGGAAACGTTGCCATTGACGTAGCGCGTACAGCTGTACGTGCAGGCGGCGAAAGCGTTACGATGTATTGCCTTGAAAGCCGCAGCGAAATGCCCGCACAAAGTGAAGAAATAGAAGAAGCCGAAAGCGAATCTATCGAAATAAAAAACGGCTGGGGCCCAAAGCGTATAATAACAGCCAATGGCAAGGTAACGGGCATAGAGCTTATTAAATGCGTATCGGTATTTGATGACGAGCATCGTTTTGCTCCAAAATACGACGAAAATGATATTATAACCGTCTCCTGTGACAATGTATTATTGTCTATTGGACAAAGCATTGTATGGGGCGAGCTGTTAACAAACAGTGCCGCTACATTTAATCGCGGCAATACAATTGCAGTAGATGCTTTTACGTATCAGAGCGCAGAAAGCGATGTGTTTGCAGGCGGAGATGCCGTGACAGGCCCTCGTTTTGCCATAGATGCCATAGCCGCAGGTAAGCAGGCAGCTATATCCATACACCGCTTTGTACAGCCCGGGCAAGACCTTAATTTTGGCCGCAGCCGCAGACAATTTACAGAGCTTTGCAAGTCTGCCGCAATACTTGATAGCTATGATAACACAAAGCGCGAGCGCGTAGCCGCCGTAAGCGGACAAACTTCTAAATCCACTTTCCGCGACCTACGCGGCACCTTTACCGAGGAGCAGCTAAAAAAAGAAACTGAGCGCTGTCTTGGCTGTGGTGCTACTGTGGTAGATACGTTTATGTGTGTAGGCTGTGGTCAATGCACCACAAAATGCAAGTTTGATGCTATTCATTTGGAACGCAGATATGACGGCGAGGGTGTCTCTCTTGAAAATATGAAAAAAGTACTTGTACCTCACGTAATTAAGCGTACAGGTAAAATAGCGATGAAAAAGGTAAAAAATTTATTTACCGACAATTAAGGTGGATTGCAATGCACGAACTTGGAATTGTAATGGGGCTTGTAGACACAGTAAAACGCATATCCAAAGAGCAAAATTTAACAGAAATAGCCAGCATCACCTTGCAAATAGGCGAGCTTTCTTCCGTAGTACCGGGATTTTTGCGGCAATGCTATCCTGCTGCCGTAGATGGTACTGTTATGGAGCAAACAAAGCTAATTATAGAAACTGTACAAGGTAATGTAATGTGCTGTAAATGCGGCAAGGTATATCGTTTTTTGGAGCATAACAAAGGTTGCCCCAATTGCGGTGATATTGAAAAAGAAATACTGTGTGGCAATGAATTTATCATTAAAGAAATAGAGGCAAGATGAGCGCTGAGGGAGTGTGCAATCACTGAACAAATATGAAATACAAGCTTTTTTTGATAAAGCTGCACCAAGCTGGGATGCCCATATGGTACGCAGTGACGAAAAAATATCCTGCATATTAAATGCTGCCGATGTAAAAGCAGGCTACCGCGTTTTAGACGTAGCGTGCGGCACGGGAGTATTGCTCGGAGATTATTTAGCACGCGATGTAAATCACATTACAGGTGTAGATGTATCGTACGAAATGCTGCGTATTGCAAGAGATAAATACAGAGATCCTCGCGTGGAGCTATTGTGTGCTGATGCGCTGGAGCTAACAAATTACGGCTCTTATGATTGCGCTGTTGTGTATAACGCTTTTCCGCATTTCCCAAAACCTGCCCTCCTTATAAAACGTCTTGCAAAATATCTGCGCCCCGGTGGTAGGCTATGCGTGGCACACGGTATGAGCAGAGAAGCATTGCTAGTGCATCATTCAGGTGCAGCTTTAAATGTGTCTCTTCCCTTGCCCGAGCTTAATGATATGGCAGCACTATTTTACCCGTACTTTAATGTTGATGTGCAAATAAGCGATGACGAAAAATTTATAATAGCAGGCAGTAAAAAATAAATATCTTCTTAAAAAATAAGCGCCGACACCAAGAAATATCTTGGCATCGGCGCTTGCTTTATATTAGTGAAATAACCATACCTACGTGTTTATATCCCTCGTCTAATGTTTCTTTACCTGTGCGTACAAATCCGCATTTTTCGTAAAATGCCGCTTTATCATATTGTGCATCAAGCTCTATTTTTGTGCCGCCAAGCTCTTTTACTTTTATGATAATTCGATTTATCAGTTTACGTCCCACGCCTTGCCCACGCAAGCTTTTATCTACTGCTATTCGCCCTGCGTGATAAGTATCGCCACCTGTTTTAAATATACGTGCTGCGCATACAGGCTTATGCAAGTCGTTATATCCTACGATATGCAATGCCGTATTATCAATATCATCAAGCTCACATTCTATAGAAAACCCCTGCTCGTCTACAAACACTCTTGTGCGCACAATAAAGGCATCATTTACTACCGCCTCGCCTTTTATGCCCCATAGAAACTCCATTTGAACACGTCCTTTGTATAATAGATATTTATATATTATACAAAACAAATATTATAATATCAATAGTACTCGCAAAGCAAGCAATAATATTACTCCCGGCACTCCAAGCACAATGCTTACAAATGCGCTTGAATAATTTATTACAAGCCCTACCCCTGTATAAGATGCCAACAAATTCACAGCACCAAGCGCGGCTGCACCGCAAACTGCGCTTGCTGTACATTTTAATATCGGTCTTTTGCTCTTTTGGGCATATAATATCACTATCGCCGTGCTTACCAAAGCAATAAACAACATTATTGTACGTGCAAGCGCCATTATTACCATTCCTTACTTTAGCCTGCTTTTGCTTTAAGCTTTGCCTCACGCAGAAGAAAATGATATTTACATATAAGCGCCTGCCGTTCATAGATACTTGCATCTATAAGCTCCGGCTCGTACTCCATATTAAACAGCGCTTCATTTTGCTTCATTGCCTCTACACAATCACGCAGCTCTTTTGCAATTGAGCCTAGCTTATTTTGGGCGGGTTTAGCTCTATCCTCTACTTTATACAGCTTAAAAGGCATACTCTGTAAAGCTAATTCCAATGCTTCCACCTCACAATATTTTATGCTTTAGCATTGGCAAGTATTCCCTTTTTATTCAATATTAATTATTCCGTCCACAAGCTCTACTATACGGCTTGCGTTTTCTGCCACCTTGCGGTCGTGAGTAATCTGCACTATTGTATTGCCGTCCATATTAAGCTCACAAAATAAGCGCAGTATTTCCTTGCCTGTTTCAGAGTCTAGTGCGCCTGTAGGCTCATCTGCAAGCAATAATATGGGCTTTGTTACAAGTGCGCGCGCTACAGCTACACGCTGCTGCTGCCCACCCGATAGCTCACTTGGCTTATGTGATATGCGTTCGTCAAGCCCTACACGGCTTATGCTCTCGAACGCAAGCGGATATGCTTCGTCGTAAGACATACCTCTGATTAATAGCGGCATCATCACGTTTTGCAATATAGTATATTGCGGCAACAAATGATATTTTTGAAAAATAAACCCTATTTTACCATTGCGGATTTTGGCAAGCTTTTCATCGCTGCATCCTGCAATATTTTCGCCGTCAAGCAAATATTTTCCGTTATCTGCTATATCCATACAGCCAATAATATTCATTAAAGTGGATTTCCCAGAGCCTGATGCTCCAAGCACGGAAACAAACTCGCCTGCTGCCACCGAGAAGCATATATTTTTCAATACGTGCAGCTCGTTTTCGCCCATATGATAGCTCTTATTAATGTTTTCGAGAGTAATCATATCAGTCATAAATAAACACTTCTGTCACATTATCGCTTGCATCTGTAAATATATTTACAATTGAGCCTTTTTTTATGTCACTGAGCTGTTTTTCGTCGCCGATAGCGTTTTTCGGCTTAATACCTGCCGGAATAGTAATGCTTTTTATATTACCTGTATATTCCACCTCTATGCGCTGTGCTGCTCCTTGTGTACCGCCTGCCTGTATTGCCGGTGTCATTGTAGCCGCCGCCATACCGCCCTCTGCATCAGGCTCTTGCGACGGAGCTTTTTCCATTTCCGGTTCTTTTGCCAAATCTATATCTATCTCATTACCGGTAACAGATGACACCTTGCCAAAATATGTTTTAATCTCAGGCGGCTGCGAAGATGAAGATGCCGTGCTGTTAGAAGTGTTGCCGCACGATGCGAATGTAAATATCATAGCTCCTGCGAGCAATGTAATAAGTGCTTTTTTCATAATAATTTCCTCTTTCAATATATTCTGATTTATTCATACGATAACGCATCTACAGGCTTTAGCCGTGATGCCTTGTATGCCGGATAAAAGCCGAACACGGCACTGGTGATAACTGCGAATACAAATGCTGTTACAAATCCGCTTACCGTTGGGGCAAGCGGCATACCTGAAAATTTGAGCGCCCACAGCCCTATTCCGCCTGCCAAAAGACCTACCATTCCCCCTATAATGCCAATAGAAACCGACTCTGCCAAAAACTGCAACAATATATCTCGCTCAGGGCTTCCGAGCGCTTTTAATATTCCTATCTCTTTAGTGCGCTCTTTTACTGTAACAAACAGCACATTCATTATGCCAATACC
>JAVWEG010000076.1:0-9074 GCA_036641735.1 Oscillospiraceae bacterium | reverse complement strand
GTACCGCCTACAATAGCTGCAATTGCATTTGCTATCGTTGTAAATAACGGCTGCAACAAGCCTTTCGTACTGCCGATACTGCGTTCCCCGATTTTCGTGTCTGTAACGCTGCTATCGGGGTGGTCTAATATTTGCAAAGCTTTATGAGTGTTAAATGCCGCATTATCAGCTTTTTTGCCAATGCTTGCATCTGTTTCTTCCTTACTATAAGCAAATGTATGCAAAAGATTTGTAAATGCCGTCATCATACCTCTCAGCACCGCCGCAAGCTTTGCAGGTTCGTTTAATTTTGGCGGTGGTTCGGGAATTACTCCGTTTGGCGGCACTGCGCCTATTTCCTCTGCTGCATTCTCTTGCAATAGCGCATCTACATTATTGTTAAATGTCGGTATTATCACCGTGCAAGCAAGCTCATCAAACTTAGCTTTCATTTGTGCAGATGTCAGCGCAGGTGTGTCGGCTAAAGGTGTAATTCCCTTCCCGTCAATATCGCTTTTTTCTATTCGTTTTATCATTTTTACCTTCCTATCTTTTTATTTTTAACGCAAGTACACACGTACCTACGTATATTTACTAAAAATCCCATCCTACCACCCGTGGCTTTTATGCGGCAGCAGCCACTGCACCGATGTTTTGCTGTGCAAGGTGTTTTTACCTCACAGCAAAGTTTGCGCCGTCTTTTTGCATACGGCTTATATATAAATACCGCGCGGTTAATCACAAGTTTGTTGCTGATATGCAACTAGCTGTTAAAAAAAATGTCCAGCATTTCCCTTTTACTCAGTGCCAGTTGTCTTGATATCTCCTCTATTTCCTTCACGGTAAATGTTTCTCCATTCTTTTCTATTCTACGATACAACGTTGCTCTGTGCATACCTATATTGTCTGCCAATCCTTCCATTGTCAGCAAATTATATGCCAAATGTTTGTAAAACTTCTCGTCTTTCATTGTAGCCCTTTCTGTTGCACATCTGCAACGCTTGATTATATTATATCGCTTTTTAAATCTTAGTCAACTTATATGTGCGACACTTTATCGCAAATATGCGACTAGTAAAATAATTGCGTGATAAGTCGAGCTTTATTTGGCAATTTTTTCTTGCAAATTTTTAAAAATGTTGCAAATATGCGACTGTTATGTTATACTTGCAATAAAGGAAGTGTACATAATGGAACTAAATGAACGCTTGCGCGATGCGCGCCTTGAAAAGAACATTACAGCCGATGAGCTTGCCGAACGTATCGGAGTTAATCGCTCCACGCTTTTTCGCTACGAATCGGGTGAGATAGCAAGTATTCCCGCAAAGCAGCTTGCGGCAATCGCCCGTGAGCTTGGCATATCAATCGACCGTCTTTTATATGGCACGAGTAATGCCTCTATACGTATCCCCATATTAGGCGAGGTTCGCGCCGGCATACCAACAGAAGCCATAGAAAACACTTTAGGCGAAGTGGAAATCCCTTGTGAATGGCAGCGCAGAGGCGAGTATTTTGCACTGCGCATTAAGGGCGACAGTATGGCACCGCGTATGCACGAGGGCGATGTGGTAGTGGTGCGCAAAGATTCTTGCCCCGAATCAGGTGATGTAGTAGTGGCAATGGTAGGTGCCGACAATGCCACTGTCAAAAAATATATTCGCCAGGATAACGGTATTACCTTAGAGCCTTATAACCGCGCCGCTTACGAGCCACTTTATTTTCGTAAAGAACAAGTAGCAGAGCTGCCCGTTACAATATTAGGTGTGGTGGAGGAGCTTCGCGGCAAGCCGTAATTATAGCAATATTCGTCTATATGCACAAAAGCATAGTGTTTTATTTTTGCTTGTATCCAAATTACATTGTTGAATACAATATGTTAATATAAATACATACAGATAAAGGGAGGCGCATTATGACTACCAATTTACAAAACAGCTCAAGCGAGGCTATTTACCGCACACTTAAATCGGAAATATTGGATTTAGTGATAAAGCCCGGTCAATCTCTCGGCGAAAATGAGCTTTGCGCTCGTTTTAATGTATCTCGCACACCCGTTCGCAGTGTGCTTGCCCGTTTGCGCGACGGTGGGCTTGTAAACATAATACCTTATAAAGGTACATTTGTTACTCTGCTCAATTACGACGACATCACTCAGCTTATTTATATGCGTGTAGCCGTAGAAAGTATGGTTTTACGTGATTTTGTAAGCATTGCTACCCCTATAATTATCGAAAAGCTTCGTTATATTATACGCAAACAAAAAGTGCTTTTGGAAACGGAATTTGAGCTGCAACGCTTTTACGATTTAGACAGTCAGCTTCACGAGGTATGGTTTCACACTACCAAAAAAGACAAATTATGGAAAGCCATTCAGCGCGCGCAAGTAAACTACTCTCGGTTTAGAATGCTTGATATTATGGCAGCACAAAGCTTTCCCGAAATAATACAAGAACACGAAGCGATGTTTGATATGATAGAACGCAAAGACATACCTGCCTTGCAAAAGGCTATTGAGCATCATCTGTACGGCGGTATTCGCCGTCTTGATGGCAGAATAGACGCAGAATTTGCCGATTACTTTCAAAAAGGCGATTTATAATACATTTAATAGGAGGAAAATATGGATATTCGTTATTCTTGCAATCAGCGCGATTTTAAGCGCTACACTACCGGTGAGGTAAGAGAAGAATTTCTTATCGACACATTATTTACAGCCGATGAAGTAACAAGCGTATACAGCCACGTAGACCGTATGGTTACACTTGGCATTATGCCTGTTCAAGGCGAGGTGTCTATCGATAAAGGCATAGATATTTGGAAAAATTTCGGTACTAAATACTTTTTAGAGCGCCGCGAAATAGGTATATTTAATATTGGCGGCAAAGGCAGCATCAAAGTAGACGGCAAAGCTTATTCAATGGATTTTGAAGATTGCATTTATATTTCGATGGGTACAAAAGAAGTTATCTTTTCATCAGATTTAAAATCGCTTCCTGCCAAATTTTATGCCGTATCAGCTCCTGCGCACAAAGCTTGCCCCACTACCTTCATCAGTATGCAGGATGCCGCCAAACGTCCGTGTGGAGACTCTGTCACTTGCAATAAACGTGTGATTAACCAGTTTATTCACCCTGATGTATTAGAAACTTGCCAGCTTTGTATGGGGCTTACCAAGCTAGAGACAGGCAATGTATGGAACACAATGCCTTGCCACACACACGAGCGCCGTATGGAAGTATATATGTATTACGGCTTAGAGGGTGACAATGTCGTTTTCCATATGATGGGCGAGGGCAAAGAGACGCGCCACATCGTAATGCACAAAGAGCAGGCTGTTATCAGCCCATCTTGGAGCATACATTCAGGCTGCGGCACAAGCGCATATACATTTATATGGGCAATGGGCGGCGAAAATAAAGAATT
This sequence comes from Oscillospiraceae bacterium, assembly GCA_036641735.1. Lineage (GTDB taxonomy): Bacteria > Bacillota > Clostridia > Oscillospirales > Ruminococcaceae > JAGPHI01. Next base: position 5,672 of record JAVWEG010000076.1, on the reverse strand, counting down.
TGACGATATGGACACCATTCCCACACAAAATCTTAAATAACAATATTATCCGCCGCCGTCACCTTTAGGTTGACAGCGGCGGTTTCTGTTTCTATAATGTATATATTATGTTTTAATAAGGGGTGCATTATGGAAGCTACTTTTATTCCGCACGGTTATACATCGTGCCTCGGACTATACGATACACAAAAAGCAATTGGCATTGCCAACAATACTTTTGAAAAAAAGCTTTGTGCAGCCTTGCATTTAAAGCGCGTTACAGCGCCGCTTTTTGTAGATGCTTTAAGCGGACTTAATGATAATTTAAGCGGTGTAGAGCGCCCTGTCAGCTTTGATGTACCAAGCGCCGATGCAAAAGCAGAAGTGGTACATTCACTTGCCAAATGGAAGCGTATGGCGCTTGCCGATTATGGCTTTCACGTCGGCAACGGGCTTGTCACTAATATGAACGCTATTCGCCGTGATGAAGATATGGACAATCTCCATTCCATTTATGTGGATCAGTGGGATTGGGAAAAAGTAATCTCTAAAGACGACCGCACAGCGGTTACTCTTAAAGATACCGTAAGGCGCATAGTAGGCGCAATATGCTCAACGCTTGAAGAATTAAAATGGCAGTTTCAAGATTTGGATACAGCGCTTGAACGTGATGTTCATTTTATTACAAGCGAAGCTCTATTACAAAAATATCCTACATTTACACCAAAAGAGCGTGAGAATGCTATTGCAAAAGAATACAAAACTGTTTTTATCATCGGTATCGGAGACAATTTGTCAAACGGCGAGCCGCACGACAAAAGAGCGCCCGATTACGACGACTGGAATTTGAACGGTGATTTACTGTTTTGGCACGAGCCTTTACAGCGCGCTGTTGAGATAAGCTCTATGGGCATACGTGTAAACGAAGCATCAATGAGCCGTCAATTACAAGCGGCCAACTGTACAAATCGTGCCGAGCTTCCTTTCCATAAGCGCCTTTTAAATGGCGAATTGCCTCTCACTATCGGCGGCGGCATAGGTCAATCCCGTCTGTGTATGCTGTGGCTTGGCAAAGTACACGTAGGTGAAGTACAAGTATCCATTTGGGATAACAAAACAATTGAAGAATGTGCAAAAGCAGGAGTAAAGCTATTATAGCTTTACTCCTGCTTTTTATGTATTTTACTATTCCGGTTTCGCCTTAGGCGGTCTGCCTCTGCGCGGCTTTGGCGGCTCTATGCCAAGCTCTTGATAATGCGCAAGCTCCGCTTCCTTTGCAGCTTTGCGCGCCTCGGTTACTTCCTTTGGCGGTCTGCCTCGCGAAAGCTTCATTCCTGCAAGTATTTCGGGTTCTATTATCTTTAGCTCGTCCTTCGTTAGCTGCTTGTTTTTTTGTTCATCTTGCAATTTTTGGGGTTTTACCGCTTCTGCAAGCTTTGTCGGCTCTTTTAAAACCGTCTGTTCATTAATTTTTTCTGCTTTTTCTGCCTTAGGCGGTCTGCCTCTGCGCGGCTTTGGCGGCTCTATTCCAAGCCTTGCGTAATATTCAAGCTCCGCTTCCTTTGCGGCTTTGCGCGCCTCGGTCACTTCCTTTGGCGGACGTCCGCGCGAAAGCTTCATTCCTGCAAGGTCAGGCGGCTCTGTCACAATTGTTTTTCCCGCTAATTCACTGCTCTCTTGTTCATTTTGCGGTTTCATTGCAGCTTGTACCACTTCTTGTGTTTTCTGCGGTGCTGTGTGTTCAATATGCACAGCACTCTGCGCTTCGCCATCGTTTGTCTCATAATATTGCTGTACTAGTGCGCTCTCATCATTCGCAAATGCCCCTTGCATCGCAGGAAGCTTTGTTTTTTCTTCTTTTGCCTCTTGCCTTTGCAGCTGCAAAGCTTTTATCGCTTCTTCCTCACGGCGCGCACGCTCTATCGCTTCATTTTCCTGCTTTTTATGCAATTGCGCGCGCTTATCTACGCTCTGCCTTTGCACACTCGTATTTTCCTTTTTTATAGCCTCAGATGTTTTATCCATTTGCTTTTGCGGCTTCACATCGTGCTTTTTCATTAAAGCCAATGCTTTAAAGTCAAATTTATTTTTAACGGCTTTTTCTCTGCTTTTCGCAGGTACATATGCAGTGCTTTGTGTTTCTGTCGGTTTTATTTCTGTTGACGTCTTATCTATATGCTTTGCCCTTTTACCGTCCACTTTTACATTTTTGATTATTGCCACTACTTCATAAATCTTGCAATACAAAAAATATGCGCAAGCAAAGCACAATATTCCCGTGCAACAAAGCAACAGTGTTTTCAATAATGGGTCAAATATATCCGCCATCAGCAATGTTTCTATCGCAAAATTCAGCATTACTGCCATAAATGCGATAACAAATACTGTAGCTAAAAGCTTGCGTATTATCTGCTTTTTTGTAGACAAAGCAATAGCGCCTCCTTTTTTATTTCGGCAAAATACTACTTAGTGCCAAAAATGCGGTCGCCTGCATCACCGAGTCCCGGAACAATATATCCATTTTCATTTAGTTTTTCATCTAATGCCGCACAATAAACATCCACATCAGGATGTGCTTTCATCAGGCGATCAAGCCCTTCCGGCGCCGCAATGATACATATAAATTTAATGCTGCGCGCACCGCGCTTTTTTATCTGTGTTATAGCATCCACAGCGCTGCCGCCTGTAGCACACATCGGGTCCAGCACTATCACATCGCGCTCTGCAATATCAAGCGGCAATTTGCAATAATACTCTACAGGCTCTAAAGTTTTCTCGTCACGGTACATACCGATATGCCCCACCTTAGCCGCAGGAATAAGCGTAAGCATTCCATCTACCATTCCAAGCCCTGCGCGTAAAATAGGCACTAACGCAAGCTTGCGCCCCGATAACATATATGTTTTTGCCACGGCAATCGGTGTCTCTATTTCCACTTCTTCCACAGGTAAATCGCGTGTAGCTTCATAGCACAAAAGCGTAGCTATTTCACTTACCATCTCTTTAAATTCTTTCGTACCGGTGTTTTTATTCCTCAATAAGCTCACTTTGTGTTTTACTAGTGGATGGTTCATAATAGTAGGTTGTTTTGTCATTTTTTTGTCCCCTTTTAATATATTTTAATTTTTATCTTCTATATCTTTAAGCTTTGCTACACGGGCAGTATGTCTGCCGCCCTCAAAGCTTGTATCCAAAAATAAATCCACAAGCTCGCAAGCAAGCCCTGCCCCCACTACGCGTCCGCCCATACACAGCGCATTTGCATCATTATGCAGCCTTGTGTACTTTGCGCTAAATGCGTCTGAGCAGCAGCAAGCACGTATTCCCTTATGCTTATTAGCCGCTATGCTTATGCCTACTCCTGTACCGCAAAACAGCAATGCTCTTTCACATTCTCCGCTTTGCACCGCTTCGCAAGGCGCTTTTGCCATATCGGGATAATCCACGCTTTGCTCGTTAAATGCACCAAAATCCTTATATTTAATGCCCCTTGTATCCAAATGCTTTTTTATTTCTTCCTTTAGGGCATATCCGCCGTGGTCTGCTCCAAGAGCTATTATTCTATCCGTCAATTTTATTCTCCCTTTCCTGCCTCTCGCGCTGTGCTTGAGACAGCCTGTGGTAGCTTGGTTTCAAATCATCTGCATTTTCAGCGTGGCCGATAGCATACTCTTTCATTGCCACTGCGCACACACCTTTGGCTCTTGAATATCTATTATGCTCATTTACAAGTATCGCGCCTATTCGCTCGCCAAACGCTTCGTAGCACAGCTTCGCTCCGTCTCCTGCAATATATAGCGGCTTATCTGCCTTGCAGCACATTTGCTCTAAGCTGGCGGCAGGTGCTGCATTGTCTTGTGTTATTCTTTTTAATACGCCATTATTCCGCGCAAACATAGCATAATACACTTCGCTTCGTCTTGCATCAAGCGCACATAATATGCTGCCTTCACCGTCTATTCCTGTAGCAAGGCTTTCCAGTGTAGATACCCCTACAGCAGGAATATTATAAGGTAGGCACAATCCCTTTGCCATAGCAATGCCAATACGCAATCCCGTAAAGCTGCCGGGTCCTGCATTCACTCCCACAAGGTCTATATCGCAAGGCTTCAAACGCAGCGACGACAGCGACGTATCTACAAGCGGCAGCAAGGTCTCACTATGTGTAAGCCCGGCTTGCAAATACACTTCATATAATAGCTTGTCGTCGCACTGTACAGCTACACCGGCGGCTTTGCCCGATGAATCTATTCCAAGACAAATCACAAGCAAGCCCCCTTAATATTTATACAGCGTTTATCCCCTTCAAGGCTTTTAATATCAATTATAATATTAGGCTTGTATATAAAATCTTTAATGTTTTCGCTCCATTCGGCAGCTACTATTGCGCCTTCGTCAATATAATCATATAGCCCTGCCGTCTCAAGGTCTGCCTCGCTCGTCACTCTATATAAATCAAAATGTGCAAACGGCTTGTTACCTCTATAATAATTCACTATTGCAAATGTAGGGCTGCTCGCCTTATCAATACAGCAAAGCCCCTCGGCTATCCCTTCGCAAAAAGCTGTTTTGCCTACCCCAAGTCCGCCTGTAAATGCGATAAAATCGCCGCTTTTTAAGGTAAGCGCCAAGCGCCGCGCAAGAGCTAAGGTTTCCTCTTTATTATTAGTAATATACTCCACGGTGCTACAGCACCCCCAAACTACTACCTATTATAATACAAAACAGTGTATCTTGTAAAGTTTAATTACAAAGTAAGTGGAAAGCGAATTAAACTTTACTTTTTTCCTTTACCTATAATACAATTTCTGCTATAATAAATAGAAAACAAAAGGGGTGTGTATTATGGAAGCAGTTATTACTGTAGTAGGCAAAGATATGGTAGGTATACTTGCAAAAGTAAGCGGCAAATGCGCCGAGGCAAATGTAAACGTAGAGGAAGTAACGCAAAGTATTTTAAAAGATACTTTTGCTATGATAATGCTCGTGGAAATATCAAAATGCAATATAGATTTTACCGCATTTGCCAAAGAGCTTACAAATGCAGGTGCATCAATGGGTGTGGATATTCACGTTACGCGCCAAGAGCTTTTTGATGCAATGCACAGAATATAAAGGGGCAATTTTATGTTAAATACTAACGATATTATAGAAACCATTAAAATGATTAGTGACGAAAGCCTTGATGTGCGCACCGTCACTATGGGTATTTCTCTTTTAGATTGTGCAGATTCCGACGGCCGCCGTGCCTGTGAAAAAATATATCGTAAAATCACCTCGCGCGCTGCCAATTTAGTGAGCGTAGTAGAAAGCATCAGTGAAAACTACGGTATGCCTATCGTAAATAAACGCATTTCCGTCACTCCTATTGCTATGCTGCTTGCAAGCGCCCCCGATGCAGATCCCGTGTGGTATGCCAAAACGCTTGATGCCGCCGCCAAAAAAGTTGGAGTTAACTTTATCGGCGGATTTTCCGCCCTTGTCCACGCAGGCTTTTCCGCAGGTGACGAGCGCCTTATCCGCAGTATTCCCGAGGCTCTGCGCGACACGGATTTTGTTTGTTCCAGTGTCAATATAGGCTCTACGAAATCCGGTATCAATATGGATGCCGTGCGCCTAATGGGCGAAACTGTTGTAAAAACGGCAGAGCTTACGCAAGATAATATGTGTATGGGCGCTGCAAAATTAGTAGT
>JAVWEG010000075.1:0-9154 GCA_036641735.1 Oscillospiraceae bacterium | reverse complement strand
GAGCAGCCAAGAAAAGTAAAAAACAGCATAATGACAACAAAAAACCTCTCTGGAAAACCAGAGAGGTTTGGTCCGAGTGGCGAGAGTCGAACTCACGGCCTCTTGAACCCCATTCAAGCGCGCTACCAAACTGCGCTACACCCGGATATCGTCTTTATTGACGATAGTTTATATTATAATGTAAAATTCAAGATTTGTCAATGAGTTTAAATGTATTTGTGGCTGAGTTCTGCGCTGATTAATTGCAAAAAAAGCTATGGCACATATCAATAAATATGCGCCATAGCTTTTTATTAATTATTGTTGCGTGCAATTGTAAATGCTTTTATTTGCGGTCTATTTTCTCTTGATTTTGAGCAGTTTCATTGTCTTTTTTGCGTTTATACAGTATAAACAATGTGATTACTGCCACCACTAAAACTACAAGTATTGCTATCCATACCCATATACATATGCCGAGGAATGGTGTGCATTTGCCGCACAGCTTACACTTTTTAGTGCTATTTGTTGATAGACTATCTGCTGATACAGCATTCATTTGTTCTACTGCATCGTCGTAGATTTTTTCGCCTTCGTCGGCGGTAGCTTTATCTATTTTTGCTATAGCCTTGTCGTAAATTGCAGTAAGCTTTGCTATTGCATCTGCGCGCTGTTCGTCTGTTAAATCGCTTGACAGCGCCGCTATTGCCTTATCCAGCATATCCTTTAAGTCCGCTTTTAAATCTTCCTTTGCTTTTGCATCTATTTTAGATGTATCTTCCTTTTCTATTGGTTTAGAGCTTGCAGAGGAGCTTGATACTTGAGATGAGGACGAAGGTGCCGGTTTTTTTGCAGGCTTTTTATTTGGCTTTGATGGCGCTGTAGGTGGTAAATAAATATCGTCATCATTATTGCTGCTGTTACTGCTACTGCTGCTGCTACTGCTGTCTATAATCGGCCCATTATCTTTAGTAGATACTAACGCGTAGCTTGAAAACTTGCTTGCTACTACCTTTATATAATCTTTACCGCCTACATTTATGAAGCTGTAATGCTCTTTACCAGCAGTTTTCATTTTTTCTGTTGCTCCGTTATGTACGCGATACAATGATAATTCTTTTGTTTTGCCTTGATACTCTTGTGGCAATTCTAATATTATTGTAAGTACATCAGACAGCTCGGTTAGGCGCTGCGCATTTGTTAGCACAGTAGAATTGCTGTCGGTTACTGTTTTTAGCACTGATAAATCCAACAATAAGCCTATTTTGCCATTTGCAGTATCTATTGCATCTGTTATCTTTGCGCGGTCTTCCTTTGCATCTGTATCAGCTCTTAGCTCTGCCACTAGCTTAATCTCTATTGTACCACCGTTTGTCAGTGTGTCCTTTTCGGCTTGCGTAATACCCTTTGCCGTATCCTGTGTTACTGTATCAAACAATGTATGTGGAATATCAGCCGTAGTTGGCGGAGTTTTTTCTTTTTGCTCTACCACTGTGTTTTCATTTCCATTTGGCAAAGAAATAGGCAGAGTTTTATTTGCACCATTCAGCTCGAATATCTTAGTTACTTCGATACTTCCATACGTTACTACCATACGATAATAACCATAGTTTATTCCGGTAAACTTGTATTTACCGTCTGATGCTGTAGTTTGTGATGCTAGTTTTTGTGTGCCGTAATAAAGTGTCACTACCGCACCGTTTACAGGATTACCGTTTTTATCCACTACTCCTATTATTTCGCCTACATTAGGAGGCATTATCTTAGTGGGGAATGTAATATCTGTTGCTGCATATCCGTCTGCAGGAGCGTGCGGAGTGATAGTCACGTTTTCAAAACGAGCAGTTTTTGTATTGCCATCATCAAACAGTACGCTATATCCTTTGCCGCCTGCGGCAGGCACACCAGGCACTGCAAAATCGCCCTTTGCATCTACATAGCCTGTATAAGTTTTACCGTCTTTTGATGTAATTACTACCCTTGTGCCACTTGCAGCTACTTCATTGTTATTAACATACTGCATTACTTTACCGCCAATCACAGTAACTGTTCCGCTTGTCATTGCTATATTTACATTGTTTTTAGCAGGTATTGCAGTGCTTGTAACACCTGTAATTGCTTGCTTTGATGCAGTAATATTAGCCATAGCACTGCTGCTTACATTAGCGGCAAGATAACCGCCGTTTGTGCCTACAGCAATAGTGGTAACGTCATTTGCGTTTACTGTTGCACCTGTCGCAGCCGCTCCGTCTGCCGTTACGCTGCCTATTATCAGCGAGCCAGCCGATAAGCTTATTGGCAATTGTACCACATTACTTACAGGTAATGTCAAATTCTGTTTAGCGAAATTTGTATTGCCGCTATCACGTATACCCATTTCATAATCGCCTAAAGCTACTGTTTCAGGTATAGTTATTGTATCGTCTGCATTACCTTGAAAACATTTTGTAATTTATTACAAAATGTGTTATTATAAAGTAAAATATACGATTTTAGGAGAGATAAAATATGCAGCTTAATATGCAACTTTGCAGCGAAATATTTAATTTAAAAGACGAGTTTTGCAACGAAGCACAAAAGGTATGGCAAGCATATAACGGGCGTAAGGATATTTCATTATTACAGCAACAATTACGCTACGCGCTTATTAATAACCATTTTTCCGAGCAAGGCAGCGGAGTACTTAACGAAATAGTTTCATCTATATCCAAAACATCACAAGCACAAGCAGATATATATGCCGTGTGTGCTTTGGGTGCGCTTTTGCCTGAAGCATTAGCTTATTATCGCCGCATAGGTGCAAGCGACAGCGTGGCTCGTGCATCACTTGGCGATGTAGGCAGATGGATAGATAATTACGCTATCACCCATAACGGCGCTTATGGAATAAATGAGTTTTCGTGGGCGGTACACACTTTTGCAGGTAATTTGTTTGAGATAGGCTCTTTACAATATCAAATGCGCACAAACCGTATGCCATATTATATTTATATGTATCGAGGTAAGCTTGTGGTTGTACCACAGCAGGGGCTTAATATAAGTGCCGACGGGCATTTATATGGCACAAATGGAACGCACAATGATATTGCTTTTACCACGGAGCTTTATGAGCGCGATAATTGCATTATCGCAAACAAGGTAAATGACGAAGCCGCAATAATTACACAAGAAAAGATAGAGCTAAACATAAACGAAGCAAAGCTTATTACCGCTTGCGGTATGCCAATACTTTTTGTGCATATTCCAAAGAACACCGATTTATCTATGTCGGCTGTAGAGTCATCGTTAAGTGAGGCAAAACAGTTTTTCACTAAGCTTAATTACCCGTGTACTGTGGGTATGTGCTGTAGCTGGATACTTGATGCAGAGCAAAAATCCATTATGAAGCAAGACGGTAATTTAGCAAAATTCAGCGCAAAATTTACGCATTTTCCTTTATATAACGTTTGTTATAGCGGCGGTCGCTTTGTGTTTAACGTAGATTACACTTCTGATGACCTGCATAATGTAGTGCCGCAAACCTCACTTGCCAAAAAGATGCATCAGCATTTGCTGCAAGGCAAAGAGCTGTACGAAGCAGGCGGTGCTATATTGTTATAGCAATTTTACTTTTGATTGTACTACTTACAGCCTCGTTTTTGCTGTATACAGCTTTACAAAAGATTGTGTACAAGGACAATAATAAGTGAAGCTTGCTATATAACAAGCGTTCAATTTCAAAAGCTCTTTATAGCATAACGCAAAAAGCGCCCATACATTGCAAAATCAATGTATGGGCGCTTTATATTTAAAATTAATCGCTTACATAAGGCAGCAACGCTACGTGGCGCGCTCTCTTAATGGCAATAGTCAGCTCACGCTGATGAGCAGCACAAGTACCTGTAACACGACGTGGAATAATCTTGGCACGTTCGCTAATGTACTTGCGTAGGCGAGGAATATCCTTATAGTCGATATTGTCTATACGGTCTACACAAAAGCTACATACTTTTTTACGTGCGCGACGTACAGGACGGCCACCGGCATTGGAATCCTTACGATCTCTGTCAAAAGGCATTGTTAAATCCTCCTTATAGATTTATGTTACTAGAATGGTAAATCTTCGTTTTCGTCTACAACGGCGAAATCATCTACTGCGCCTTGAGAAAAGCTCTCGGGAGCAGAAGGTATAGCACGTGCAGCCGGCGCAGCAGAGGCAAAGCCTTGATTGCCGCCTGCGGGTGCAGAGCCTTTACTGTCGGCAAAGTGGCAATTAGTAGCCACTATTTCCACGGCAGTACGCTTGTTACCGCTTTTGTCCTCATAATTGCGCGTTTGAATAGAGCCGTCAACGGCTATCAAGCTGCCTTTATGAAAATATTTGCATACGAACTCTGCTGTCTGACGCCAAACAACAATATCGATAAAATCTGCTTTACGTTCCTCGCCTGCCTTAGCATAGCTACGGTCGCATGCGATAGTAAACGAACATACCGATAAGCCGCTTTGCGTAGTTTTCAGCTCGGGGTCTCTTACTAAGCGCCCCATTAAAGCTACAACATTAAGCATCTTATGTCTCCTATTCGGCTAACGCGATAATCATAGAGCGTAAAACGCCCTCAGTAATCTTGTAAACACGGTCTAGCTCTGCAGGGAAATCCGCTGTGCTTGTGAACTTCACTAGTGTGTATACGCCGTCTTGCTCGTCGTTGATAGGATATGCAAGCCTGCGCTTGCCCCAATCGTCAACAGAATCGATTGTACCATTCGCCTCTATAAGAGCCTTAAACTTGCCGATAAGCGCGGCGGAAGCCTCTTCATCAATAGTAGCTGTGGTGATAAGCATTGTTTCATATTTATTCATTTCTGTACACCTCCTTTTGGACTTATGGCCCTTTTCAGGGCAAGGATTACCGCTCCATATAGAGCAGCACTTTATTATAGCGCATTTATATCGCTATTGTCAAGCTTTTAGTTTTATAATGTCTTGGCTATTTCTTTTAGATATTCTTTAAAATCAGCGCCTATTTCTTTATGGCAAAGCGCTGTTTCTACCTGCGCTTTCATTACACCAAGCTTATTACCCATATCGTAGCGCGTGCCGCTAAAGTCTACACCCGTTATTCCTGCGCTGCGTGCCATTACCGCCATTGCATCTGTAAGCTGTATTTCTCCGCCTGCACCGGGAGCTGTGTTTTCTAATATATCGTAAATTTCGGGTGTGAGCAAGCAACGTCCCAATATTGAAAACAAGCTAAATTCTTTACCTTTAGGCGGTTTTTCTATCATATCTGTAATATTATAGTAATTGTCTTGCAGTGCGTTAAGCTTCATTGAAGAATATTTTACTATATCCTCAGGCGGTACTTGCTTTATGCCCACAGCGCATTTGCCATATTGCTCATACGCGCGCATAAGCTGCGCCGCTACAGGATCTTTGCCCATTATTACATCATCACCGTACAGCACTACAAACGGCTCGTTACCTGTAAACGGCTTTGCTTTTAATATTGCGTGTCCAAGACCTTTTGTTTCCTTTTGGCGCAAATAAAAAATATCTGCAAGGTTTGCAATATTCATACAATCGTCAAGCAAGCTTTCCTTGCCCGGACGTGTAAGCGATGCCTCAAGCTCAGGCGCACGGTCAAAATGGTCTTCTATTACGCTTTTGTTGCGGCCTGTGATAATGAGTATCTCTTCTATGCCGGCAGCTACAGCCTCCTCTACAATATATTGTATTGCAGGCTTGTCTACGATTGGCAGCATCTCTTTTGGCATAGCCTTAGTAGCAGGCAGCACGCGCGTGCCAAGACCGGCAGCAGGGATTACGGCTTTACGTATTTTTTGCATAAAATTGTCTCCTTTAAAATTTATCCTATTAAACAGTCATATTCATATAGCTGTTTACAAAGGCATTTATACTATCGGGCCCGAGCAGAGAATTCATCACCATATACATTATTGCACTAAAGGCAAGCACAGCGGCTACTACCGCAATTACGCTAGGGCCTTTAGCTTTTGTTAGTTTTTGGTGAAATTCTTCGGTGCTTGTAGCTTTTGCGTGCATTTTACGCAAATGCTTACCCACGGATTTACGATATAAATATATTCCGAACAACCCAAACGCTATTTCCGTAAGCGTTAATAGCAAAGAAGCTACGTTGTTAAGATTGATTAAAAAGTTTTGATCAATTCCCAGTGCGTACGGGCTTTCCAGTTTTTCCATTAAAAACAACATCGATGGTATTTGTGCCGCGATAAATACCGCCCAAGATACCGCGCACCAGCTCCACACCTTACGGTATGTAAAATAAAGTGGTGCAAACAGTACAGCACTCCAGCAAATACTCGTTTTGCGGTGCTGTATGTCCATATTTTTAAATTGATACAAATAATACGGTGCTGAATTGCCAATGTATTCTGCCCATTCTGTCGCCGGTACGCCGTCTATTTCTTCAGACGGATTAACTATAGGCATACCCATATAGCTTGGCGGCGGCATACTATCTGTAACAGCGGCTTTGTTTTGTATTGCTGTGCTTGCGTGCAGCGGCTTACCGCAGCTCTCGCAAAAAATATTTTCACTGGAATTTTTAGCATTGCAATTAGGGCATTGCATATCGGGTTTATCTGTACTATGCTTGTCTTGCTTATATACAAACCCACCTGCGTGCTGTGCTTCGTGTACACACGCGCCTTCTTTTGCATAACATTCACGATGATATGGTGCGCCACATTCGGGACATACCACTATATCGTCCGATTCTTTAAGCGGTTTTTTACATACTGAACATTCGCTGTCTTTATAATTAAACATTTTATCCTCCAAGAACATATATAAGTATAGTTTAACGCAAATAAGTAAAAAAAGCAAAGCTTTATATAAAAAACTTGTCTTTACATCTGCGTAATAGTCAATTATAATAAATAAGTAAGGCTAAATTATGAATTTTACAAAATAATGTGAGGTATAGATGTTAATTTTAGATGAAGTGAAGCGCACTCTTGATGCACAAAAAGATGAGGTGTCGCAGCTTTTTATTGCACTGGATATAGATAAAAGTAAAAATCGATTAGACGAGCTTGAAATGACAAGTGCATCGCCCGAGTTTTACGCAGGTAATCAAGACCAAAATGCCGTATTTGCTCAAATGGGAGCGCTTAAAGATAAAATAGAGCTATATGATAAGCTAACACAAGGATATGCCGATGCGCAAACAATGCTGGAGCTTTGTGCTGAAGATCCTTGTAACGACGAGCTTTTGGTAGAGGCTCAGCAATGCGTAGAAGATGTATGCCGCGAAGTAAGCGAGCTGCGGCTGGTAACATTGCTGCGCGGAGAATACGATAAAAACAATGCTATACTCACCTTTCACGCAGGAGCAGGCGGCACCGAAGCGCAGGACTGGGTAGAGATGCTGTACCGTATGTACACACGCTTTTCTACCGCTCACGGCTTTAATGTAAAGGTACTTGATTATCTTGACGGCGATGAAGCAGGGATAAAAAGCGTATCTATATTAGTAGAAGGACATAACGCATTTGGATTTTTGCACAGTGAAAACGGCGTACACCGTTTAGTGCGCATATCCCCTTTTGATTCGTCAGGTAGGCGCCACACAAGCTTTGCTTCACTGGAAGTAATGCCTGAGCTAGATGCTGATATGACGGTAGATATCCGTCCCGAGGACATCAAAATGGAAGTGTTTCGCTCGTCCGGTGCAGGCGGACAGCATATTAATAAAACGAGCAGTGCTGTGCGTTTAATTCATATTCCCACAGGGCTTGTGGTATCGTGCCAAAACGAACGAAGCCAATTTCAAAACCGTGATATGTGTATGAAAATGCTTGCGGCAAAGCTGTATCAAATAAAAGAGCGTGAACATCTTGATAAAGTGTCTGATATCAAAGGCTTGCAAAAGGATATCGCTTGGGGCAGCCAAATACGCTCTTATGTTTTTATGCCTTATACTCTTGTAAAAGACCATCGCACAGGCTACGAAAACGGTAATGTAGATGCAGTTATGAACGGCGATTTGGACGGATTTATCAATGCTTATTTGATAGCTTCTAACAATAAAACGCTTAAAAGCGATACAAATGATGATATGTAAGTATCCGCACTAGGAGATTTCAATGGATAAAATTAAAAAACCTTTACCGTTTTTACTGGTATTTGTAGTATATGCTTTCCCTGTTGTATTTTTATATGCGCGCAATGTAAAAGAAGTGTCGTTATCCGAGCCAATCTTACCATTAGCACTTTTATTACTACTTGGATATACGATTTTTGCGCTTGCGTATCCAATATTTAAAAGCACATTGCCATCGGCATTGCTTTCATCTATTATAGGGCTGATAATTCTAAATTACGGCTATTTGGCTAAAGCCGCCACTAAAATATCGCTCAATTTACGTATTTGGCATATTTTGCCTATTGCTCTGCTTTGCGTTTTCATATTTGTATATGTAATAAACAGTAAAAAGCCTGACTTGCAAAAATTAATTGCGCTGTTACTCACAATAACGTTTGGTGTTTTAACTATTATCAACATATCCACCTCTTTAGTTATGGAAATAAGCAAACTGATGCCACCAAAATTATCAGACGAATTTACAAACGTGAACCCAACAAAGAAAGAGGACAGACCTAATATTTATTATATTATTCTTGATGAATATGCAAGCTTTTATCAATTGCAAAACTATTTAGATTATGATAACAAAGTAATGTATGAGTTTTTAAATGATAACGGGTTCAATATATCGGAAAATTCTTTTAACGAAAACTGCTATACAGATGTAATCATCACAAATATTTTATCGCTTGATTATGTAACAGACCTAAGTAAAACAGAGAGCTATAATAAAAGCTTACGATTTGCTTCTCCGCTTGTATCTATTGTCGAAAAAGCCGGATATAGCGTGCGCGGCATAGGCGATACTGATTGGATGGGAATTAAAAGCGAGCCTACTCCCGACGGCAAGCCATTACACAACAATGACTCAAGCGCATTCTTTTCTATGGTACTTACACCTACTGCATTTCGCAATCACAGTATGGATGTAACGCAATTTGGCAACACGGAACCGCAAATTGCAAGCTCTATGAGTATGTTTGACAATATAGAAATCGCACCAAACACTTCGCAATTTACATTTTATTATCTATGCAGCCCACACACTCCATTTTATT
>JAVWEG010000074.1:0-9331 GCA_036641735.1 Oscillospiraceae bacterium | reverse complement strand
ATTGTGTACGGTGCTGCAAGCCCAACGGGTAGAATATAATTAAACATAACTATATAATGTGCAAATAAGGTTCTTATAAACGGAATGCCGTTTTCCTGTTCACCAACATCACCAAAAAAATAGCCATTACCATCTGTGCCTACTACCGAATAAGCTACAAGTGTGTTGATACTAAGCCCAAGTCCAAAGCCTGATTGCTGAAGCACAGAAGTAGGATTTAAAGTACCCACTATTGTTTTTTCGTATATCGGCTTACCGTCCGTCCATTTGCGCCCTGTGTCGTGTTCTTGTAAGGAATAATTTCCGCTTAATATATTTGCCTTTTCAAGTGCGCTGTTTGCGGTGAACTGCGCCGAGCTTGCTGCATTTTGCGCACCGCTCGCGGTAGAATATGCGCTATTGGCGGTAGAGCTTGCGCTATTGGCAGCGCTCTGTGCGCTACTTGCGGTAGAGCGTACCTCGTTAATCGCGCCTACTACTGTTTTATTGCTTGTGGCAAGGGTGCTATCCGACTTTGGCTGATAATAGCTCGGCTGCTGCCCACCCAGCATAGAAGCGTTTGCCGCTGTGCCGCTTGGTGCAAGCGCGCCTACGTCTGCCGCCGTAAGGCTTATGTTTTCGCCCGTTTTGCCATTTACCGTAGTTGGCGCGCCGCGTAAGCCCTGCGCACCTTGCACACCCTGTAGCCCACGTTCACCCTGCTGCCCCTGTATACCCTGTATACCCTGTGCGCCGGTGTCGCCGCGTAAGCCCTGTTCGCCTTTATCACCCTTTGCACCAGCTACACCCTGCGCGCCCTGTTGCCCTGCCGCTCCTGCCGCACCCGCATCTCCCTTATCGCCCTTTAGCCCCTGTATGCCTTGTATGCCCTGCGCACCCATTGGCCCCACTATTGGCCCCACGCATTCCCATTTCACGCGCACTATATCCCATATGTATACATCATTATCGCCGATGCTACCTACTAGCCACGCATCGCCGTCTACGCCCTTTGGATGCTCGCGTTGTAAATCCGCAAACGTGTCGTATCGTCCGTGCGTAGTAAAGCTGCGCCCGTCAGCACCTGCGCCACCAGCCATACCTTGTGGCCCTATGGGTCCCTGCGCGCCTGTTTCACCTTTTGCACCAGCTGCGCCCGGTATGCCCTGCATACCTTGCACACCCTGTGCGCCGGTGTCACCTTTTATACCCTGCGCGCCTGTTTCTCCCTTTATGCCCGGTGCGCCCTGCACACCCTGTATACCCTGCTTTCCATCAATGCCTTGTGGCCCCCTTATATTGCGCACAGCCGGTGCTATACCGCCTGTGTTTATGAGCTGCCACGATATATCGCCTGTATCGCTGATATTAGGGGTATATACCTTGCCCTCTACGCCCTGCACACCTTGTATGCCCTGCATGCCTTGCTCGCCCTTATCGCCTTTATCGCCCTTTAGCCCCGATATAGCTGTGGTGTTGGTAGCGGCATCGTCCGCTATCGTTACATCGCCGTTAAAGCGTAAGCGCCCGCGCTGTGGCAGCATTGTGCCGTTTTTGTCTATCACAAGATGTCCGCTCGAGCCGATAGCCTCAAAGGTAACCCCATCTGTGGATATTTCCAGCTGATTATCGGCGTTTACCCTTACCGCCTTTACATCGCCCGACCGCACTCTGCCATATATATCCGCTAAGTCAAGCTCTTGCGATAGCGTGTTAAATTTAGGTATTATCACCTCAAGCGAAAGCTCGTCTAATATGCGCTGCATTTCGCTTGTGGATACACTGGGCGTATCGGCTTTACCCTTATTCCCCTTGTTTTTGGTATCGGCGCTTGTTATTTTAGTAAAATTCATTTATTTACCCTCCGTAAATTCAGCTGTTGCGGAATACAGTGCAAACGGCTCGTTAAGCACTTCGTTTTCAAGCCTAAACTGTATTTTTTTTATCTTTTTAATCTTAATCTTCTCTTCTATATTCTGCGGCGTTCTGTCTGTCTTGTAAGAAAACTTGGAATACACTATATTCGAGTATGAAAAATAGCGTGCTGTGCCGTCATAGTCCTTGATAAGCTCCTTTTCGCCATCGTGAGTAGCCCATATCCTGCACCCTGTGGCCAAAGCAGAGCCAAGCAGCACTGCAATCCTGCGGAAGTCCTTACGATTGTAAAATGCTTTTCCGTAAAATTCGGGTGTATCCCAGTGCGCCTTTATCGGGCGGCCATTGTCGTTAAATTGCTGTATGTCGTTATAGTCCTTGTAAAACTCGCAAATATTCCCCTCGCTATCGCCAAAGCACAAGGTGCCGCTCTGCTCCCATAATACGCGCGCGTTTACATTTTCGCGATAATACCCCACATATTGCCGTGTAGAATACGGCGTGTTCTTTTCGGCTTTTATCTGTGTACCGTCCAGCGCGTATATGCGTCCATTTACCGCCAGCATATAGAATTGGTCGTAGGTGCAGCTTACAGCCTCGTCTAGGTTCGCCTCGTTTGTCAGCGCTCCGTCAAGATAATAGCTGCGGTTTTGCGCGTAACGCTCGCCCAGCACATCAGACGGTGTTACCGCAAATATGCCATCCTTTGTTAAAAATACAGGCTCCGTCATTAGCACATTAAATGCGTATTTACTCACCGCGCCCGTACCTTGATATGACCCTGCAAGCGGAAATGCCGCCCTATTATCCACAAGCTTGCCTTGCCGCAATACAATATTGGTATCGTCATCAGAGCGGTCTTTATGTGCGGCCAGTTTATCACCTATAAGCGAGTAGCCCATTATGCGCGAATTGTCTTGCCCCAGCACGGAATAGTACTGGTCGCCCCAGTATGTAGGGTCGTTGTATTCGCAATAATAGTCGTGGTTTGGCGATTTGGGGTTTCCTGCCACGAATATTCTATCTTGTGCCGCATTCACGCCATACACCGTAGCTACATTACATTTATTTATCTTGTCCGCATAGCCGTCCACTGTCTTTGAGTACGTGATATGCACATTTGGCACACCTACAGACGGCGATACACCGGGTGCTGTGTTAAATGTTACTGTGCCTATCTTTCTATCTACCGCAAACTCCGTGCCCTCTGTAAGCTCATCAAAATTACCGCTTGCGTTCAGCTTTTTCACCTGTACCGCCGTTGCGTCAAGCGAGTTTGCAGACAGCTGATATATCCTATCGCCGCTTGTTCCATTGAAAGTCTCCGTTCGCTTTGCTTGCAGATAGTTTATAGGCTCCAGCATTGTGCCGCCGCCGTTTGGCTTGTTGCCGATAATAACCGTGGGCACCTTTGCCACGCTCTCAATAGTGCGCACGCTTATAGCGCTATCGCCCTCGCATACCAGTGCTTTTTTTCCGTCAAAGATGCATAGCTTGCGCGTTACCTGCCGCGACACGCTGCGCTCGTCTGCCATACCGCTATACACTAAGGTGTCGCCGTTGTATAGGCTTGTTCCTGCGTGTATCAGCCTCACCGTGGTAGTACCGTAATAAAAATGCACTCCGTTTATCCTGCCCTCATACTTTTTTACAGTATGATAGCCTATCCACTTGCGAACCTTGCCTGTCGTCTCTCTTAAGATATTGGGGCAATCGGGCGAAAAGCCAAGCGCTACGTTTGCCGGCGCGTCCGTAAGGTCTGCACCGTAAAATTTTTCGATGTTCAGCAGCGTGGGCGTTAGCGGTGCAGGTAGCTTAAGCATAGCCGCCACCGCCTATCACCTTTGCCACTGTATGCTTGTCGTTGCTCAGTATCCCATTGCGGCGTGTTTCGTAATCGTTGTACCATATAGTGGCTTTGCGCCCGTTATCATCGTCCAGCCACACATAATAGCAAGCGAGCAGCGATAATAATATACATACATCGCTATCAAGCTCTATCACAAAATTGTCGGGTGTATCCGCTTGTATCACCGTCGGCGCACGCTTATAAAATATATGTATAGGCTCTGCGCTTTTTATCTTCAATATCTTGCCGCGCTTTAGCTCATATCCGTGTAGCTCGCACATTGCGCCATTTTCTATAGCCGCAAGCGCAAGGTATTCATACCCCTGTTCGCTTGCCAAAAGCTTCAAGTCAAAGCACCCTGCACTGCAATCGTTTATCACAAGCTCGCTTACTATCGGTCTTACCTCCGTTGTTATCGTAGTCATAGCCCTGTTTATAGCTTGTATTATTATGTTTTTATCGTCCTTGTATTTGCTCTCTTTTTCAAAGCCGAGGTTAAATATTTCGCTTTTTACATAGTCTAATGTCATTTTTTCCAGCTCCTTATTCGCCCTTGCGGGTACTGCCCCCGCCATACGTCTTTTACGGCGATACGGGGGGGCACAACGAATATCGCCGCCTCCCCCCTTGCGTTATGGTAATTCTATAGCCGTAACGGTGGTAGTTGCGCCGCCTCTTATGTATACCGTACCCTTATGTGCGCCGGTTACATTTTTAAACGCGCCGCTTTCCAGCACTACGCTTTGCCCCGCGGGGACTGTTAAATCCGCTACACCCTGTATGCCATTCCCCATAGTGATAATAGCATCCGCTACGCCTATAGTAAGCATTATTTTATCGTCCTTGCCTGTGTAGTCTATTTCCATTCCGTCAGCGCCCACCACTGTAGCGGTAGGTGCTGCAAAGCCCTTGTTTGTCTGTGTCATTTTAGTGGGTATTAATTTTACAATAGCCATTATTTAGCCTCCTATTATTTGTATTTTGCGTTTAATACTATCATCTCTTTAGGGCGCACAATTTTAGCGTCAAAAAGGATAAAGCCCTTAACCGCATCGGAAAATCCGTTCTCGGGTCTGTATGCCTCTGTGTGTGTCATAGGCTTTACATATGCTATCGCCCTATCTGTTTTCAGCTGGATAAGCTTTGTGCCGCCTGTGTCTGCCACATTGTTCGACATCTTTATAGTTACATTGCCATACATTCCCACGCGCCCGTTTTTCATCATTCCGCTATTGTCCGTATCTAGCTTTGTATACGCCTGCTTTAAGCGCATATAAAACGTAGGGTCTACTGTTGCTGTAATCGGTGAGGACGGCCTTACATTGTTCATATATAGGCGCTCAAGCGCTCTATCTATGTATTCCAGTATATTGTCCTTCGTTATTAGCGTTGCCGCCTCGTCCAGCTTTACAGCCTCACGCGCTGTAGCAAGCTTTGCTATATACTTATCTACTTCATCCGCAAGCCCTTGCGACGTTTCAGCCGATAGCGCATCCATTACACCCTTTACCGCCTGCCGCTTGTCAATATCATCCACCTTGTAGTTAAAATACGCAATTTGGCTGATAGGCATTGTGATGCTCGTATCCTCTACCTTTTCAGCCGCCGTAAGCTCTATGTTCTTATCTGTGGTGCGCGTAATGGTGGGCTTACCCACGCCCAAAATGCGTACGCTATCGCCCTGCTGCCTTACATCGCCCTCATATTGGCGGTTAGTGTTTTCCGCAAACACCAGCGATTTCTCAAGCTCCCTATTTATTGCCGTGTTCCACACCGTGGGTATAAAGTTTTGATATGCCATTTTTTACCTCCATTTAGTTTGTAATCTTCCATTTTGTTTGTGATTTTCTTATTTTTTCGTAGTTTTTATCCACTTCTCTTTGGCTCATTGCCGCCACCTCTTCGCGGGTAAAGTACTCGCTTTCGCCTGTAGCAGCGCTCCCTACCGCCCCTGTGCTCTTTGCTATTGGCTTAAGGCTTTCTTTTATTGCGTTATATGCCGCAATATTGGCTACGCCATTTGCGCGTAAAATTATAAAGTCTCTGCCTAAGTCCTCAAGCCTTTTTATCTTCGGGTCAAGCTTTTGTATCTCCGCTAAATCTGCTGTAAATTCGCGCTCGGCTTCGCGCTTTTTATATATTTCCAGCTCCTGTGCGGTGCGATTTAGCTCGTTTTCCTTTTCCTGTAGCCTGTTTTGCTCTTTTTCCTCTGTCTCACGCGCTGTGCGCACCTGCTCTAGGCTGCGGCCGCTTTTTTCAGCCTCCACCCTGTCCGCTATCTCCTCCGCACTGCCCTCATAGCCTATTTTCTTAAGGGCTGCCGATAGCTTAGCCTCTGTCTGCTCCATTTGTGCAGCTCGTAGCTTTTCTGCGGCAAGCGATGCTCGCGCTTCATCAAGCTCCTGTTTTCTGCGCATATCCGCAAAATGTGCATTCTCCTGTGCCGATTGCTCGGGCGCTTGTGCTTGTTCTTCAGCTTGCTCGGGCGCTTGCGCCTCCTCGCCGCTATCAGCTGCTTGTGTGTCCTGCGCAGGCTGAACGACCTCCTGCTCTGTTACGTCCGTTTCGTTTACATCGTCAAACATATATAATTCCTTTCCTATTTTTACGCTATTAGTGCGATGCTTTTAGTTTAATTGCGTGGTTTTGTCGGCTTTTTCGCCTTACAGCCCATTAGTACCACCCCCCACCTCAGCGCCTGTAAGCTCTATTTTCTCACCCTCTATTATCTGTCCGCACCTTTTACAATTCGTGTTTACGCATCTAAGGTATGGCACATTGTACAGCCTTGTTTTCGTGTCGGGCGAGTTATCCCCCGTTGCCATATAGCCTGTATGGTCTATAAATAGCTCTGTGTCGCATAGCTCACATCTCATTTACCATTGCCTCCGCATTCTCATTTGTGGGCAAGCTAAGCCCCTTTTCTCCAGCAAGCACGTTTATCGCTTCCTCCGCTTGCATAAGCTGCGTATTTTCTGCCCGCTGTAGCTCGCTTTCCTGCTGCCTTGCTTCTATTATTTTCTTTAGCTTCGACTTTGGCACAGTGCTGGCATCGTCCAGTGCCTCCACATATTCCTCAAAGCTTATCGCCCCACCCGAAAATAGGTTTTCGAGCGCCACCTCCTGCGACAGCTTGCTGTATGGGTCTATGGGCGACACATCCACCTTTATGCTTACTTCAAGCGCCTTAAGCTCCTCAGCGCTCACCCTTACTACCTCGCCCTCGTCCACCTTTACCTCTATGCCATTGGGAGAATACACCACCCATAGCTTGTACCATACCAGCGCCAAGTCCTCAATAAGCTGCTTATACCCTGCTATTTGCTCATTCAAGGGTACTGCCGCTTGGTCTCTGCTTGCTCTTATCGCTTCGCCGCTCGCCTTAGTAGGGTCTACTTGCCCTGTAGCCGCATCTCCTGCGCCCTCAAGATTGCGCGTCTGCTCTATAAATTCATTCTGTAGGCTTTGCGCATCGGACGATATAGGCGCCGGATTTAAATACGATATCAGCGTGTTTATTGGGTTTTGCCCGAGGTTCTTTACGCTTATCGTCGCGCCTGCCTCTATCAGCTTCTCGCTGTTTTCTATCCTGTCGGCATCGTATACCATAGTAGGGAATGCGAACCGCTTTACCACCACCGCCCTACGCGCTGCACACGCGTTCACCTCGCGCTGGTTGGGTATCATCTGTGCCACGCCCGATGCGCCACGTGCCGAGCCTATAAGCTCCTCCCACCGCATACTCACTATGGGGTATATATCAAGCCCCGGTATAATGCACTCGGGTTCATACACTACATTCTTTGTACTACGCAAGAATTTAAGCCCCTCTGGCACAAGCTCCATATACAGTATAGACATACATTTGCCATTGCCCTTTACCTCCTCGCTCGCGCGCTCACACACCTGTGTGTTTGTGTCCTCGTCCGATACTATCAGCGCGATAGCTTCCTCGCTCACACCATTCTTACGCGCTATATCTCTCGCCTTTTTCACCGATATTCGCTCGTCAATTATAATGTAGCCCTGTTCATTTATATTTGGGTTTTGCTCGTCCTCAAAGTAGATATTTATATTGTTTATAATCTGATGCTTTAGCGCCGCCGCATCCTTTATGCTGCCTTGCCCCTCCTCGTTAAATGCATACAGATAGCTATCGCCTGTTATTGCCGCTCCCTTAATCACGCTCCACATTTTACTGTCAAGCTTACCCTTTTCCCATAGCTTTACGGCGAATGCATTCAGCGCCTTAATTATGCCTACGCTCTGTGTGCCCTCGTCAAGGTCAGAATAATTTATATTCATCTGATTTTGCGCTATCATGCTTATTTTATATTTAATCGTTGGCTTGATAAAATTCATCGTAGGCAAGCGGTCACCGCCTGTATTAGTCTCATACCACTGGTCACCGATATAAAAGCGGTGGTTTCTTTCTGTGTTTTTTACAAGCGATACTATATTGTGCTGGTCTATGCCATTTTGGTATTTTTCCCAGTATTCTGTGATATTGTCTATTTTACTCGCCCCCTAGCCGCTTCAATTTCCTCATTTGAGTATTGCGTTTTCGGATTGTCTATATTGTGTAAAATCATTTCCTCTGCGCTAATGCTCGCCCTCACGCCCTTTGGTGTAAAAAACGGCATTATCTTAGGCTTATCCCTCTTTACAGCGCTTTTTGTGCCCTTTATGTATGCCAGCAGCATACCGCCTGCAACACATACACCAAATACAAAGCTTAACGCCTCATATAACATTGTATTTCCCTCCCTCTCTATAGTCCTTTATCTCGTCTTTGCCGCCGCCCAGCTTCTCCAGCAGCGTCCTTGTGTAGCCGCCCTGCGCCCTCGCCGCATATGTCCTATACACACAGAAGTACCTCAGCGCATCGGGCGCGTGTGTATATTCGTGCGGCTCATTTGCTACGTCCTCGGGATTTTTACTATCGTGTTGTATGGCTGGCAAGGTGCGTATAAGGTTGTAGCAGCTATTAAATATCCTCAGCGCGGGCGCTTGTGTGCCGTCCTCTTGTGTTTGAAACTTCAGCCATTCGCGCGTAGCAAGCCAGCCGTTCACCCTTTTATTGCTCGTCTTGGTGAGCATTACTCCATTTTCGCTAAAAATTTCCGCTGCGCTTTTTCCGCTCTCCTGCCTTGCGTTCCACAAATCGGGCGGCGCGAGTATGCTATATATCTCTTCACCGTGCATTTCTTCCTTTAGCCTATTTGCCGCGGCAGATATAATATGCCCATTGCCGCCCTCGCCCTTTTTATTGTCGCGCCCCTCGTATAGCTCGCGATACACATACGCCTTGCCTTGCTCATTTACGGCTATCCATAGCGCCGCCAGCATATCTGTACCGTAGTCTAAGCTTATGTATCGCCGCCAGTGCTTGGGGATTTCAAACGGCTCGCATACGTGCTTGTCTCTGCGAAATTCGCTGAAATACTGCCCCTCGAATATATCCCAGTCTCCATACAGCATTGCCTTGCGCCTCGCCTCGGGCAAATTCTCAAGCGTTCGTACATAATCGGGGTCGTTATGCATTAAATAGTCGTTTTCATACACGAGCGCCTTAATAAATGTGTAGTCCCCGCTTCTCTCGCTGTTCTGGTAGTCCTTATCTATAAA
>JAVWEG010000073.1:0-9658 GCA_036641735.1 Oscillospiraceae bacterium | reverse complement strand
GCAGCCGCTGCAATGAGCTTATCGAGTATATGTGTAGTACTAAATGCGCTGCGTTTAAAGACCTTTAAGCCGGCCGCAAAAACAAAGGAGAAAAATATTATGAATACTGTTACCCTTACAATAGACGGAATGATGTGCGAGCATTGTGTGCAGCACGTAAGCGATGCTATAAATGCAATTGACGGCGCTGCTGCCAATGTAAATCTTGCTGAAAAAGCTGCCGTTATCAAGCTAACCAAGGATATTAAAGACAGCGTGCTTTGTGCAGCCGTAGAAAAAGCCGGATACAAAGTAACTAAGGTGTCGCGATGAGAGCTGATAAATCCGAGGTATGCCGCCTTATAAAAACAGCCCGAGGACAGCTTGACGGAATACTGACAATGATAGACAATGACCGTTACTGCATCGATATTTCCACGCAATTATCAGCCGCCGAAAGCCTTATTGCCAAAGCAAATAAAGTGATATTAAAAGCTCATATCAAAGGCTGTGTGCAAGAAGCCATAACAAACGGCGATGCGCAAGAAAAAATAGATGAAATGTTAGTACTGGTAGACAGACTTGTAAAATGAAATACATTAAAAAATACAAACTGAATATTATTTGGCTCACGCTTTTGCTTTTTTTTGCGTGTTTGTTTGCCATATTTAAAAGCAATTTAAGCTTAATAGATTTTATTGTTTCAAATATCACAAGACCTTTTCGCGCATTTATAGGCAATATTACGGCAATTATGCCTTTTTCGGTGGCAGAGCTGTTTTGGGCAATACTTATTATATGGATAATTGCATATTTATCAATAAACATCGTTCGCTTGATGAAAAACGGTATATCTGCATTGCATAATATTATACACTGTGTACTTAATATCGTTTGCATATTACTCACTGTATACGCAGGCTTTACTTTGTTATGGGGGCTTGATTATTATGCTATCAGCTTTGAAGAGAAAAACAATATAAAAACGTCACTCATAAGTGTAGATGCGCTTTATGAAACCACCGCATATTTTACTCGCGAGCTAAATGCAGCCTCTGCAAACGTACCGCGTGATGAAAATATGCTGTTTGACGGCAATATAAATGATATTTTTGAAGCTTCAGCCGGAATATACGATCCGCTTGTTATACAATATCCTTGTCTTGAAGCGCGTGAGCATCGCGCCAAAAAGATGCTGCTATCGCCTATTTTAAGCCTTGTGGATTTTACGGGATTTTATTTTCCGTTTACGGGTGAGTCTACTATAAATGTAAATCAGCCTGCGGCATTTATTCCATCTACAATAGCGCACGAGCTTGCGCACCAGCGCGGTGTAGTGCAAGAGGACGTATGCAATTTTTTGGCTATTCGCGCGTGTGAGCTTACGGATAATAAAATTTATAATTATTCGGGCTTGCTTTTCGGATATATACATTTATCTAACGCTTTATATACGGCAAACCGCGATAAATGGCAAGAGCTTTCCTCCACTCTTACAGACGGTGTAAAAGCCGATTTAAATGAAAACAATCGATATTGGCAGCATTTTAAAACACCGATTACTACCGTATCCAATGCTGCATATGAAGGGTTTTTACAAGGTTATGGTGAAAAGAGTGGGCTTGCAAGCTATGGTAAGGTAGTGGATTTACTTGTGCAATATTATCAAAACGAAAAATAAAACTTTATAATGCTGATTTTTTGGTGCAAAAATAATTGAATACAGCCAAAATATATGTTATACTGATACTATTAATAATAAAAGGTGGAAAAACCTATGAGATTAGTAACGAGATCAGATTTTGACGGGCTTGCCTGTGCCGTATTTTTACGTGAAGCAGGTATCATAGACTCTTGGAAATTTGCTCATCCTAAAGATTTGCAAGATGGGCTTATACCTATTTGCGAAGAAGATTGCCTTGCAAACGTGCCTTTTGTAGAAGGATGCGGCTTATGGTTTGATCATCATTCAAGCGAAGCCGAGCGCAACGCATATAAGGGCAAATACGTAGGAGACAGCCGCCATTCACCTTCTGCTGCCCATATTGTATACGATTACTATGGCGGCAAAGAGCGTTTCCCTCATTTTGATGAATTGTTAAACGCAGTGGATAAGGTAGACTCCGCTAACCTTACAGCAGAGGATGTGAGTAATCCGTCTCCGTGGATATTGCTCGGATTTCTTATGGATCCACGCACAGGGCTTGGGCGCTTTCGTAATTTCACTATCAGCAACTACCAGCTTATGGAAAAGCTGATAGAATGGTGCCGCGTTTTAGACATCAACGAGATTATGGCTTTGCCCGATGTAAAAGAGCGTGTGGAAATGTACAATGACCAAACCGAGCATTTCGTTGAAATGGTACACGGACATACTCGCGTAGAAAACAAAGTAATCATCAGCGATTTGCGCGGTGTAGATCCTATTTATACCGGCAACCGTTTTATGATTTATTCTATGTATCCCGAAGCTAATTTATCTGCCTGGATAGTGAGCGGACGTGGCGGCGAGGGGTGCAGTGCTGCTGTAGGCTATAGTATTATTAACCGCACTTGCAATGTAGACGTGGGCGCATTGATGCTGAAATACGGCGGCGGTGGGCATAAAGCAGTGGGTACTTGCCAATTTTCGAGTGACACAATGGACGTAAAGCTAGATGAGCTTATAAATGAAATGGTAACGCTAAACAAATAAAATCAATTAATACCGTGATATGGAAACGGCTTTGCTGCCTTGCCGTATCACGGTTTTTTTTACCTATTACTAATACAAATTTCATACTTTTCACATATTAAGGCTATACCATATAATATAAAGCACATAATTAATAAGGAGGTTTTACGTTTGGCAAAGATATTGATAGTAGATGACGAACCGCGTATTCGCGAGCTTATTCGTGAGCATTTGCAGCACGAGGGGTTTGTATGTGAGGAAGCTACAGACGGCTCGGCGGCGCTTGCTATACTTGCCGTTGGAGGAATAGACCTTGTAATACTGGATATAATGATGCCGTTTGTTGACGGTATGACAGCGCTTCGCGAGATGCGCCTGCGTAAAATAGACACCCCTGTAATAATGCTTACTGCACGCGGTGAAGAATATGATAAGCTTGCAGGCCTTGAAAATGGTGCAGATGACTATGTGGTAAAGCCGTTTAGTCCGCGTGAGCTTGTGGCAAGAGTAAAAGCCGTATTGGCACGCACCTTGCCCAAAGCACAAAGCGATGGCGAAAACTTTGTATTTGGTGATTTAGTGATAGATACAGCCGCGCACAGCGTAAAGATATCGGGCGAAGAAGCCTCTCTCACACCTAAAGAATTTGATTTGCTGGTGTTTTTGGCTTCCAATAAAGGGCTTGCACTCTCTCGCGAAAAAATATTGCAAAAAGTGTGGAATTACGATTATTACGGTGAGGACCGCACTGTGGATACGCACGTAAAGATGCTTCGCAGTCATCTTGGTAAATACAGAGACAATATCGTTACAGTGTGGGGTATAGGATATAAATTTGATCCTGAAGCGTAGTATTTGAGGTGAAATCTTGAAGCATAAATTTTTCAACAGTATCAGGCACAAGCTTATGGTTTTTGTAGTGCTGCTATGTGTATTGCTGATAGCTCTTGTGTGGTTTCTTAATATTCAATTGCTTGAGCCTAGCTATATTTCAATGATTAAGCACGAGCTTTCGCGTATGAATGAAACCACTGTTACGCTTATTAATAAATATGATTCCATTGTAAGCGAAGAAAACGGAATTTTAAGCGTTAATTCTGATTTTATTAACGAGCTTAACAATGCAATTTCAGGGCAGCTTACAGGCAAATGTATAGATATCTCCGACCGCTCACTCAATTATGTTATGGGCTCAGAGGGTTTGAGTGACCACTGCCTTTTGCACCCAAGTAAAAACAAGATTTTTTTTGGTTCTACAGGCGGCACACTGCTTAACTCCACTCTTGTACGTCAAATAAGAAACGATACATTTAATTGTAATGGCGGAGAAATAAGCTTTACGATACCGGGCGAACGTCAGGGCATATCTCAGCTTGTAGTGGGCAGACGTGCAGGCGACTATGTAGTATTGATTTCGCAAGATTTGGAGCGCATAGGTGAGGCAACTAACGTACTGGCACGCCAAATGATAACAATAAGTGCTGTGCTTTTGGTGGTGAGCATATTGAGCGCTTATATTTTCTCACGCTGGTTTACTCGTCCGCTTACACAGCTATCGTGCGCCGCAAGAGAGATGTCGCGCGGCAATTACAAGGTACGTGTAAATATTAAGGGCAGCGATGAAATTGGTGTGCTTTGCGAAGATTTTAACACTATGGCATATGAGGTATCCCGTACAGCGCAGCTTCAGCGAGACATTATTGCAGATATCAGCCACGACTTACGTACTCCGCTAACTTTAATTAAAGGCTATGCCGAAACAGTGCGTGACCTTACAGGAGACGATAAAGCAAAGCGCGAGGATCAATTGTCTATAATAGTGGACGAGACAGACCGTTTGTCTGCGCTTGTAAGCAGTGTTATGGAGCTTAGCAAATATTCGAGCGGAAGCGAAAAAATTGAATATGCAGATTTTGACATTGCCCAGCTTTGCGATGAAGTAGCTTATAAATACAAGGATATATTCGATAAAAACGGCTTTACGCTTAATTTAGAGCTAAATGAAGAATGTCTTGTACACGCAGATGCCAATATGATGAGCCGTGTAATACACAACTGGCTTGCCAATGCAATGCACCACGTAGGCAAAGACGGATATGTAGGCATAAGCGCCACGCATAGTAACAATAAAATACGTGTGGAAATACAAGACCACGGAGAAGGTATTGCCGCTGAAGATTTACCGCATATTTTCGATAAATATTACCGAACACGAGCGAGTGCAGGCAAAATAGGTACAGGACTCGGGCTATCGATATCAAAAGCCATATTAATAAATCACGGCTTTAGCTTCGGTGTGAAAAGTATAGTAAATGAAGGCACTACCTTTTGGTTTGAAACGTAAAATTATACAAGGCTGCAATAAAACGAAAATGTTTTATTGCAGCCTTGTATTTTAATCTTTATTTATACTAAACGCGCATCCGCAATAGTCTTGCCTATATAGCCCGTATTCGCGCGATAATTCTAAGCTGCGCTTATATCCATTACGCTTTTTAAAATCCGACGGCAAAAATTTAATATTGTATTGCTTTTCAAGGCTATATCCTATTTCGTTTAGCTTTTCGGCATTTTTATGCGGTGAGATAGATAGTGTGCTTGCAAAATAATCGCAATGCTTATCTTTAGCCGCTAAAGCGGTATGCTCAAGGCGCAGACGATAGCAAATAAAGCAGCGCTCTTTGCCCTCCTTACAATCCTCGTATCCCTTTACAGCCGCATAAAAATCCTCGCTTTTATAATCCGCTTCGCAAAACTGCACTTTATTTATATGAGGCTGTGCTTGTATAAGCCGCTTTGCCTCCTCTTTTCTGCGCTCGTATTCTGCCTGTGGAGCGATATTTGGATTATAATAATATACAATAATATCAAAATATTGGCTTAAATATTCCAGCACATAGCTTTCGCACGGCGCACAGCACGCGTGCAATAATAAGCGCGGAGTTTCGCCTTTTGCTTTTATATCTTTTAAAATACCGTCTAATATTAGCTGATAATTGTCTGCCACTATAATTATTCTCCGTTTCTTCACTAATTGTTACAAAAGAGTTAAAGCTTACAACAAACTTTATTCACATAATCCCTATATAATATAGTTATGCGACAGGGAAACAAAATACCCTGTGGTGCGTATAGCGCCAAATAATTTCCATCGAGAGAAGCCTTTCGTATGGTGTATGCTAATAGTATAGCACTAATATCACAAAAACAAAACCGGCTCACGCAAAATAAAGCGTCGGTCGGTGGCTAACAACAATCCTGCATATCGCAGGTTCACATATATCTTTTACAAACACAAATGAGGCTGCACGATAATCGTGCAGCCTCATTTGTGCTTATCGTAACAGCGACAATACATCGCTCATTTGATGCTTGCCTTGTGCCATTATAAAAATACTTGCCTGCGCCAATACTTGCTCGCGCGTATACATCATAAAAAGCTTTGCAGCGTCCTCTACTTGGATATTTGATAATGGAGCAGATAAATTCTCTTCCATATTTTGTACTTTTTTCAAGGTATTCTGATATCTTGAATACAGCATACAAATATCTGCTCTGCGTGAAGATAATTCTTTGGACGTTTTTTTGATATTATCCAATTCAAACCTTGCATCTTCTTGTGTAACAATATTTTTATTTTGAATTTTCGGTTCTTGTTTTTCTTTTACAGTAGTAACAATACTTATATTCCCGTCTTTTATTTGTACCTCTGTATCTAAATAGGCACTATTTTTGCGGCATAGCAGCTTTTTGCCTTTTGTAAGAGTGAAATTAAGCACAGCCAAATGCAAACGCTCTTTGTCATTTAGCTCTTTAGTATCTTCTCCCAAAAGCTCGTCGAGCTTCACTCTATCCGATTGCTTTGCGGCATCATTAATATAGCCGATAAATTCATCAAGCCCCTCTAAATAGGCGGTAAGATTGCCGCCCTTTAGGCTTACATTTAAGCTATCGTGCTGCGTAACGCTATTAAAGCAAAATAAATTTTCACTTTTAAATGCCGCTTTTTCCCCCATAATATTCATCTCCGCTTTGCCTAGCACAAGAATTTGTGTATGATACAAATACCCCCGATAATTAAAGTAGTATACTCTATAATTATCGGAGGCAATATAATTAAATTAAGCCTTTTTGCAAAATCGGCTATTTAAAATACTATTTATTTTTAATAAGCAGATTTTTACTGCCGTTTGTAAGCTGCTCATTAAAGGTGTCAAACACTCCTGCCGAGTCCACAAGATTGTGCAATTTAGAAAAACCATAATTTCGCGAATCGAAATCCGCAAATAAACGCGACAGCATTATCCCCACCTGTGACAGCGGTATTAATCCGTTTTCATCGGAATCTATTTCGATAATTTCTTTTATTTTAGCTATTATCTCCTCCAGCGGTACAAACGCATCTATATGTGGCTCTACAGGCTCTTGCTGTATTGGTGCTACTTGCTTTGTCTCTGCTTTTTTATTTTGCTGCTTTACTGTTTGCTTTGCCTGCGCTTTTGATGATTTTGCTATAAGCTTTTCTTCTTGCTTCATAATCGGTTCATTTATTTTTTCTGTGCGCCTACCCATAAGCACATCAAGATATTTAAAAGTATCGCAAGCCGATTTAAACGCAGTAGGCGTTTTGCTCTCGCCCATACCTATTACAAACATACGGCTTTCGCGCAAACGCGCCGCAAGACGTGTAAAATCGGAATCTGAGCTTACAAGGCAGAACCCATCTACATTTTTAGCATATAATATATCCATTGCATCTATTATCATAGCACTGTCAGACGCATTTTTGCCTTGTGTATAGCTAAACTGCTGTATCGGCGTAAGATTGTACTCCAAAAGCACCTTTTTCCAGCTTATCATATCGCTTGCTGTCCAGTCTCCATATATACGTTTGTACGCAGGTGTGCCGCTCATACTCACCTCGTCTACTATAGTTTTTATATATTTTGGTGACACGTTTTCCGCATCTATTAAAAGCGCAATAATTTTGCCTTGTTCCATAATTATCCTCCTAAATTTTATATATATATTATACATCTTATCCACATTTATAGCAATAAATGTTGCAATATTGCAATCAAAGCCTTATAATATTGGCATTACCCAAAAATAGAAAATAAGGAAGCCTCGATATGATAGATTTTTTAGTGAAAACTTTTATTAAAAATAAAGATGATGTACATAATCCTACCGTGCATACAGCTTATGGCAAGCTTGCAAGCTGTGTAGGCATTGTGTGTAATTTAGTATTATGCTGTGCAAAGCTGCTTATAGGTACTTTGTCGGGCAGTATTTCTATCACCGCCGATGCTGTAAATAACTTATCTGATGCTTCCTCGAGTGTGATAACTCTTATAGGCTTTAAGCTCTCTGGCAAGCCTGCCGATGCAGAGCATCCATACGGACACGCTAGATTTGAATATGTATCGGGCTTGTGCGTAGCTATGATGATTATGGTTATCGGTATAGAGCTTGCACGTTCAGGTCTTGATAAAATATTTAATCCCACTCCTGTAGAATTTAGCCTTGTAATGATATTTGTGTTATTATTTTCAATATGCGTAAAGCTATGGATGGCACAATTTAATAAAAAAATAGGCAAAGCAATCGGCTCTGAAACGCTTGCAGCCACCGCAATGGACAGCCGCAACGACGTAATCGCTACCTCGGCTGTGCTTGTTGCCAGCATTATAGGCTATTTTTTCCCTGCTTTGCACCTAGACGGTTATATGGGTGTCGGTGTGGCTCTGTTTATATTGTACAGCGGCATAGGAATAGTAAAAGATACTATGGATCCATTGCTTGGCGAAGCGCCAAGCGCCGAGCTTACAGCTTATATTGCGCAAAAGGTTTTATCGTATGACGGTGTACTTGGCACGCACGATTTAATGGTACACGACTATGGCCCCGGGCGCTGCTTTGCCAGCGTACACGTAGAGATGGCCGCCGAAGCCGATGTGCTATTAAGCCACGATATCATCGATAATATTGAGCGAGATTTTCACGAACACGATAATATACAGCTTGTGATACATTACGATCCTATTTTAGTAGGCGATGATGCTGTAGGCACTCTGCGCGAATGGGTGAAAAATATGATAAAATCTATATCGCCCGATTTATCTATGCACGATTTTCGTATGGTGCAAGGGCCGTCACACACTAATTTAATATTTGACGTTGTTATGCCAAGCGGCTGTAAGCTTGGGCGCAATGAGCTATTGTGTGAAATACAGCGCCTTGCATTTGCCGAAAACCCTAATTACTACACCGTAGTTACCCTAGATAGCTCTTATGCACCGATTATTTCCAATAAGGAGTAATTTAAAAATGACATATGAATTTAGCAATAAAATATCCGGAATGAAGCCCTCTATTATAAGAGAAATATTAAAACAAATGAGTGATCCGTCGCTTATAAGCTTTGCAGGCGGTAACCCAGATGCACATTCTTTTCCTTTTGATGATATATCGCGCTTATCTCAAGAGCTTTTAGCAAATGATCCTGTAGGTATGCTGCAATATTCTCTTACCGAGGGTGTGCCGTCTGTACGCAGTGCAATAGCAAAATTTGCGTGCCGCAAATATAATGTAATGAGCGATAATGACGAGCTTATTATCACATCAGGCAGCCAGCAAATATTAGATTTTACAGCGCGCGTATTATGCAATGAGGGCGATATTGTAGCCGTGGAGGAGCCTGCATTTTTGGGCGCATACAATGCGTTTCGCTCGGCAGGTGCTGTACTACGCGGTGTTCCGCTTTGCGATGACGGTGTAGATATAGATAAGCTCGAAGCTGTATTTAAAGCAAAGCCTCGTCCCCGCTTTTTTTATTGTATACCTAATTTTCAAAATCCTACAGGATGCACTATGAGCCTTGCAAAACGCAAAGCAGTATATGCTCTTAGTGTAAAATACAATGTGCCTATATTAGAGGACGATCCATACGGTGAGCTGCGCATAAATGGTGACGACTTGCCGCCTATTAAAAGCTTTGATACC
>JAVWEG010000072.1:0-9774 GCA_036641735.1 Oscillospiraceae bacterium | reverse complement strand
CTTTATGTGTGGTGGAGACAGGATAATGTGCCGATGCGCCTTTTTTGCATTTTGCCTACAGTGTCATTTGCCAAAGCTGTGTATTGGTCGCGCGGAATATGGCAAATTTAAGCGCATCGCTTTTTTTATTGGCTTTATAAGGCGCTCTCCACAAGCAAGCGCTCATTTCATATGCCTTGTAAGCTCTCATTGTATCTCGATTTAAACATAAATAATCCCCCTAAGATTGACGTTGTCTACTACTTCGGTCAACCTTAAGGGGAGCATATTATTTAGTGCAATCGTCGGGTATTGTTGCTTTAATCCTTTTGATTTTTAATAAAGTCGTCAAAGCTTGCAAATTTTTGCGAAGGCGCTTTGCGGCTTATTACTTTAATGGTACTGTCGTCTGTTTCGATTGCGGCAGTAATCGGAGCTTTTGCGGCTACAGGTGCTGTGCGTTGTGGTTGTGTACGATTGACGGGATTTTGCTTTTTAAAGTTTGGGTTTGGCTTTTGTCCGTTATTCATCGGTTTATCCTCTTTTCTTATAGGATTTGGCGAATTTTTGTACATTTCACGCTTTTTAAATCTGTTTACGGTTTTGTCATCTAACGGCGGAGTATCGTGCCACACATTTTGTCTTGTGTGCAGATTGCTTATGTCTCCGGGCTGCGGAGCGTTTTCGTCAAATGGCTTAGCGCCTTGTCTTGTAGTATGCGGTCTGTCTGCATTAGTGCGATTATTGTGCTGCGTGCGCTGAGGAGCAGCAGTGCGGTTATCTTTACTGCTGTTATTGCGGCTTTGCACAGCTCCTTTGGGGCTTTGTACTGCACGTTGAGGCTGCTTTGGCTGAGGCTGTCTTGCTTGCTTTGGAGTTCTGCTTTGGTCACGCGCAGGACGCTGCTGCGTTTTCTTTTCGCTTTTTTGCAGCACTACCATAGGCCATCTGTGTTCTTGTACTACGGGTATTTTTTTACCGGTAAGCTTCTCAATGTCGGCAAGATATTCCATCTCATCAAAATCACAAAAGCTAATAGATGCACCTATTTGTCCTGCTCTGCCTGTACGCCCGATGCGATGCACATATGTTTCGGGAATATTTGGCAAATCATAGTTAAATACGTGCGACAGCTCGTTGATATCTATGCCGCGTGCTGCAATATCAGTAGCTACAAGTACGCGCAGCTCACCGCTTTTAAATTTACCTAAAGCAAGCTGCCTTGCGTTTTGGCTTTTGTTGCCGTGGATAGCCATAGCTTCTACACCGTCTTTGGCAAGCTCTTTTACCACTCGGTCTGCTCCGTGCTTAGTGCGTGTAAAAACAAGCGAGCTTTTAATATTGCCATCTTTAATAAGGCTGGCAAGCAAGAAGCGCTTGTTAGCTTTATCTACAAAATATAGGCTTTGCGCTATGGCATCTACGGTGGAGGAAGGTGGTGTGACAAACACTTTAGTGGGATTGTGCAGCAGAGTGTTTACAAGCTCCTCTATCTCTTTAGGCATAGTGGCAGAAAACAGCAAGGTCTGCTTTTTGGAAGGTAAATAGCCGAGTATGCGCTTTACATCGTGTACAAAGCCCATATCAAGCATACGATCGGCTTCATCCAGTACAAATATTTCCACTCTGTCAAGCTTGATAAAGCCTTGATTTACAAGGTCGTTTAAACGTCCTGGAGTAGCTACTAATATGTCTACTCCTTTTTTAAGCAATGCAGTTTGCGGATTTTGCTTTACTCCGCCAAATATTACGCAAGTGCGTAACGGCAAGTATTTGCCATAAGCCTCAAAGCTTTCGCTTATTTGTAAAGCAAGCTCTCGCGTAGGGGTTAGTATTAAAGCGCGTATATAGTGTTGCTGCAAGTGTGCGGCATTAAGGTTTTGTAATATAGGCATAGCAAACGCCGCTGTTTTACCTGTGCCTGTTTGTGCGCAGCCAAGTAAGTCTTTACCCTCAAGAACAGAGGGGATAGCTTTTTCTTGTATAGGTGATGGATTTTCGTATCCTGCCGTCTCTACGGCCTTCAGTATTTCGGGTATCAGTGCAAGGTCTTTAAAATACATTGTTTATTCCAATCTTTTATTTATATAAGATATGTGCTAGAATAGTATAGCACAAATAAACAAGCTAATAAAGGAGTATTTTTAAATGAATAGGATTAAAGGCGCTTTTACAAGGAAAAATCTTCTTTATGCCTTGTTGCTTAATTTAGGACTAATACTTACAGCTCTCGGCATACATTTTTTTAAAGGGCCTAATCATTTTGCCATTGGAGGTACATCGGGTTTATCTATTTTGGCAGCGGCATTAGTACCAAATATAGATATAGGCGGATTTATGTTTATAGTAAATGCCGCATTAATAGTGCTGGGGCTTGCTTTTTTAGGTAAGGAATTTACAGGTGTTACATTTTATTCATCTATGGCATTATCATTTTTTGTGTGGATATTAGAAAAAATTTATCCTATGACAAAGCCTTTTACGCAGGATACATTATTGGAGCTGTGCTTTGCTGTATTGCTGCCGGCGGTAGGCAGCGCACTTGTATTTAATATTGGCGCATCTACGGGCGGCACAGATATTATTGCAATGATTTTATCGCGCCGCACAAGCCTTGAAATAGGCAAGGCTTTGCTTGTGAGCGATGCCTTTATTACGGTGGGCGCGCTTATGATGTTTGGAGTGCGTACGGGGCTTTATTGTGTGCTTGGTTTGCTTGCTAAAGCCTTTGTAGTGGACGGCGCTATCGAGGGCATTAATGTGCGCAAGCAAATTACAATAATTTCGGAGCATACCGATGAAATATTAGATTATATTATGCATATGCTCAAACGAGGAGCTACTGTTTATGATGCACGCGGCGCTTATACGCATAATCAAGAACACGTTATCACCACAGTGCTAGGGCGCAAAGAAACAGTGCAATTGCGCAATTTTATACATACAATAGACAAAAACGCGTTTCTCACAATAGTAAACTCAAGCGAAACTATCGGAAAAGGATTTCGCAATTCTTAAATTTTATTTCAAAGAGGGTTATTTATGGATATTATCACTTTGCTTTTTGTGGCGCTTGGGCTATCTATGGACGCGTTTGCCGTATCTGTTTCCAATAGTATGTGTTTTGCAAATTTAAAGCGTAAGCAAGCGCTTATTACGTCTTTTAGCTTTGGAGTATTTCAGGCGCTTATGCCGGTGCTGGGTTATATCGCAGGGCGCGGATTTTCGGATTTTGTAAGTAAAATAGATCACTGGATTGCGCTTGTATTGCTTTGCTTTATCGGCGGCAAAATGCTGTACGATGGCATACAGGAGCTGCGAAGCGCGCAGGCGTGCGAAACGGGAGCGAAATTTACATACAAGCTAATGCTTGTACAGGCGATAGCTACGAGTATTGATGCGCTTGCCGTTGGGGTAAGCTTTGCGGCGCTTGATGTTAATATATTTTATGCGGCATTTTTTATCGGCATTATCACATTTGCGTGCTGTGTAATCGGGCATTTGATTGGCAAAAAAGCAGGCTCTTTGCTCGGTAAAGTGGCGCAGATTTTAGGTGGCGGCATTTTAGTTTTTATCGGGCTTAAAATATTTATAGAGCATATGCTCGGATAGGATAATAATGGGTACATATAATATACAATTGCGCGGAGGAATGGATGCAAAAGCTACATTCTCGTGCGGACAAGCCTTTAGATGGAGGCAAGACGGCGATGCTTTTGTGGGAATAGCAGGAGGATATACAGCACAAGTTACGATGAACGAAGATACTCTTACAATAAAAACAGACGGCAACGAAAACTTTTGGCGCCATTATTTTGCCGATGAGCTGGATTATAATGCTTTGCGCAATACTTTTTGCGAAGATGAACGCTTGGCGCCTTGTGTGCAATATTCTACGGGTATTCGAGTATTACATCAGCCGTTTTTTGAAACTTTATGTACTTTTATTATAAGCCAAAATAATAATATTCCGCGTATTACAGGAATAGTAAGCCGCTTATGTGAAGCTTTTGGCGATAAGCTTACAAGCGGAGAATATGCGTTTCCTACACCACAGATAATGGCACAGCAAACCATAGAGAGCCTAGCGCCGCTGCGCTCGGGATTTAGAGCAAAATATTTGCTAGATGCAGCGCATAAAGTAGCATCGGGCGAAGTAAGTGAGCAGGTATTGGCACAGCTTACCACAGAAGAAGCGAGAAATAAGCTTATTTCTATATATGGTGTAGGGGTAAAAGTGGCGGACTGCACCTTACTGTATGGGCTTGCACGCAATGAGGTAGTGCCGATAGACGTGCATATGCGCAGGGCAATGGCAGAGCTTTTTCCTACAGGGCTAACAGAAAAAACACTGCCGTACGCAGGTATAGCACAGCAGTATATTTTTAATTATACTCGTCTTAAAGGTACAGAGCTTAAAGCTTGAAATTTGACATAATTTAGAGTATACTAATAAAAGCTTATTCAATAACCGTAGATATATTTGCGGTAATAATATTTTGGAGGTATATTTTATGCTAGTAGGCGCAACAGAAATGCTTTTAAAGGCACGCGACGGTCATTATGCCGTTGGTCAATTCAATATCAATAACCTTGAGTGGACAAAAGCGGTACTCACCACAGCACAAGAGCTAAACAGCCCTGTTATACTTGGTGTATCTGAGGGTGCAGGCAAATATATGACAGGCTATAAAACAGTAGCTGCAATGGTGAAGGCTATGATAGATTCACTCGGAATTACTGTGCCGGTGGCTTTGCATTTAGATCACGGCTCTTACGAAGGCGCAAAAGCTTGCATCGAGGCAGGTTTTTCGTCCATTATGTTTGATGGCAGCCATTATGCTATAGATGAAAACATAGCAAAAACCAAAGAGCTTGTAGCGCTTTCTCATAAAAACAATATTTCTATTGAAGCAGAGGTAGGCTCTATCGGCGGCGAAGAAGACGGTGTTGTCGGCGCAGGCGAAGTGGCAGATCCTAAGGAATGTAAGATGATTGCTGACCTCGGAATAGATTTCTTAGCAGCAGGCATTGGCAATATTCACGGTAAATATCCGGACAACTGGAAGGGACTTGCGTTTGATACATTGCAGGTTATTCACGAAACCACTGATAACATTCCGCTTGTTTTGCACGGCGGCACAGGTATTCCTGACGAAATGATTAAAAAAGCCATTTCACTCGGAGTATCTAAGATAAATGTAAATACTGAGTGCCAGCTTACTTTTGCCGCGGCAACACGTAAGTACGTTGAGGCAGGTAAAGACCAATCAGGCAAGGGCTTTGATCCTCGTAAATTATTAGCACCCGGCTATGAAGCCATCAAGGGTACTGTAAAAGAGAAAATGGAGCTGTTTGGCTCTGTAAATAAAGCATAATTTTAAATTGATTTAAAAGCGCTGTTTCGGATAAATTTATCCAAAGCAGCGCTTTTTTTTATTAAAAAATTACTTCAAATACCGAGCCTTTAGGAGCATTGTCTTTTATTGTAATTACAGCATTATGCTGCGCTGCAATGCGTTTTACTATGGCAAGCCCAAGTCCGTTGCCGCCAAGCTCACGGCTTCGGGATTTGTCGGTACGATAAAATAAATCAAACACCTTGCTTTTTTCACTGTTTGCTATTCCGCCGCCGTTGTCGCTTACTGTCAGTATCGTATGCTCGTTGCTTTGTGAAATATCCACATTTACATATCCGTTTTCATCGTTGTATTTTACTGCGTTTTGCATAAGGTTAAATACTAATCTTTGCAGCAAACAGTCGTTGCCAAGCACAGTACCTTCGCCATTAATTTTAATACTTATATTGCGCTTTTCCGAGAGCAAAGCTAAATCCATTTGCGCTTCGCAGCATAGCTCTTTTAAATTTACATTTTGCGCCATATCCATTTTGTCATTGTTTGTAAGCTCTAATAGCTCATTTACAAGGGCAGACAGACGGCAAGTGCTACTTGCCATAACATCTATAAGCGCATCATATTCGGAATTAGTGCGTTTTGGCTTCAATTTAAATACATCTATTTTTGTTTGCATTACAGCTAATGGAGTGCGTAGCTCGTGTGCTGCGTTTTGCGCAAAGCCTTTTTGCATTATATAAGCATCGCTTACTCTTGTTTGCATATCATTTATCGCTATAGCAAGCTGCTCTATTTCATCTCCTGTAGCGCGAATAGTAATGGCAGAAGATAAATTATCCGCGCTTAAAGCGTTTAAACAATTTGATAAATCTTCTAATGGGCGCAGCTCACGGCGAACGAAAAAATATATAAGTAAGCTGCCGCCTACAATCACGCCAAGCATTGCAAGCAAAGTGATAATACTAAATGACCTTTGAGCTATAGCGGGAGTGGCTTCAATAGCATCGGTTACTTCTGCGCAAGGCACAGAGCTTGTGCTTGCAAGCGTATTTAATGCAGGGGTTAGCTGTACGGCATTTACTATTAAATTAGATGCTGATATAGATATAGCGGCAAGCGCCGCACACATCACAATCATTATAATTGCGCAAATTGCAGTGAGCTTAAATCGTAATGTCGCGTGGCTTTTTTCATTGCAAATTCTCCTTAATTATATAACCTTCTCCGATTACATTGTTTATAATATCTTTGCCCAAAGCAATAGATACCTTGCGCCGCAATGAGGATATATGCACTCGTACAGAATTAGTAAAGCTGTCGGCTTCGCTGTCCCATACGTGCTGTAACAGCTCATCGATACTGATTACGCGCCCTTTATGCAAGAGCAAATATTCAAGAATAGCCGTTTCTTTAAACGTTAGATTAATGAGCTTGTCATATATATGCACTTCTCGTGAAGCGGTATTTAGGCAAAGTGCGCCGTATTTAAGCACGGTATTTTCTATAAAGGTTTTGCGGCGCAGCAAAGAACGCACCCTTGCTTGCAGCTCCTCAAAATGAAATGGCTTTATCATATAATCATTTGCACCGCAATCAAGCCCTTCAATTTTGTCTGCAAGTGCAGAGCGCGCAGATAAAATAAGAACATTTACTTCTTTATTGTATTCACGTAAATTATGCAGTACGGTAATTCCATCCATTTTAGGCAAATTTAAATCGAGAATTATAAGGTCATAATTTTCTGCATATACAAGCTCGTCTGCCTCTTCTCCGTCGGCACAGCTGTCTACTGCCCAGCCGCTAAGCCGCAATCCTTCACACAGAGATTCTCGTAAATCTTTTTCGTCCTCTACTACCAATATTCGCATAAATGCACTTCACCTCGCCTTTATTATAATGTAAGTATAACACAATGTTATAAAATCCGTATAAAGTTTTTTCTTTATACGGATTTTATATCTGCTTTGATATACTAAGCTTACACTAAAGGAAGGAAGTAATTTGTTTGAAATTTAATTTTACAAATAAAAAAAGGCTTGTTGTTATAGGTGCAATAATTTTGGCAGGCACTATGGGTATTAGCGTATTGGCAATGCCTAAAAAAGCACAAGATGAGCCTGTACAGCGTGAATATTCAGTAGAAAAAGGAAATGTAGTTGTAGGTGTTGATGCTGTAGGCGCAATTTCAGGTAAAAAACATTCTCAGTTTTTACAAGATGTTTTACGCATAAAAGAATACAAAGTGGCTATAGGCGAAAAGGTAAAAGAGGGGGATATATTAGTAGAATTTTCTGTAGAGGATATAGACGAAAAATTAAAAGCTGCAAACAACAAGCTTAAAGAGGATATAGCTGTGCTTGAAAAGCTGAATACCGAAAAACAAAATGCAAATTTAGAACACATTAATAAAATAAACGATTTGCAATCAGCAGGCATTACAGGATATGCAGACAAAACAAGAGGGCTTGAAAATAAAAAATCTGCCGAACAAAAAGCATTAGCGGATAAAAAATTAAAGCTTGAGCAAATAAAAACAGAAATTAT
Organism: Oscillospiraceae bacterium; assembly: GCA_036641735.1. GTDB lineage: Bacteria > Bacillota > Clostridia > Oscillospirales > Ruminococcaceae > JAGPHI01. Next base: position 1,894 of record JAVWEG010000072.1, on the reverse strand, counting down.
TAATTTGCAAGCTGAAAAAGATGGCGCTGCGGCAAAGCTAATGGCATTAGATGCGGAAATATCAAAGCTACTGGCAGAAAATGCAGAATATATAAAGCAAATAGAAACGCTGAAACAAGATACATCGGTGGATCATTCACAGGAAATAACGGAGATTAATAATAAAAAAACAGCTAACGATACGAAAATAGCAGAAATAAATAATACAAAAGCAGCTTTAAACAGCAAGGATTTTGCAGTGGAAGCGGATAAGCTTAATAAAGAAAAATCCGATATGGAAGCGGCAATAGAAGCACAAAATACAGAGCTTAATTTAACTGCAAGTGAGCTAAATGCAATATTTGAGCAACGTGAAAAAGATAAATCCGCAGAAAAAGATGATATAGACCTTATGGAAAAACAAAGCGGGGTACAGCAAAAGGATTACAATTCTCAAATAGAAGCCGCCAAAGCAAAATATGAAATAAGTAAAAAAAGCAAAGATACATTGCAAAAATATAAAGATAATCCACATTTAAAGGCAGAACACGATGGCGTGATATTTAGCCTCGGATATACACAAAACGCACAAACCGAGCCGACAAAGGCTGTAATAGAGCTTGCACTGGACAGCGAAAAGACACTGACGATAGAGGTGGATCCCACAGATATTATAGATGTGAGCGTGGGGCAAAATGTCTCGTTTTATGTGGATGCATACCCAAACGACACATTTTACGGAAAAGTAAAATCTAAAGGGTATTTGCAGAATAAAAATGGCAAATTTGAAGTTACAGTAGTATGCGATGAAACGCAAATAGAATTATTGGACGGAATGGGTGCAAATGCTACTTTAATTGTAAAAGAAAAAACAGACGTTTTTACACTATCCAATAAAGCTATAAATATAGATGATGGCAAGAGCTATGTACTCGTAAAAAATGACAAAGGTGAGCTTGTAAAAAAATATATAACTACGGGCTTTTCCAATGGCAGAATTACAGAGGTACAAGGGCTTGCAGATGGCGAAAAGGTATATACAGAGGAGCGCTATGAGAATAAATGAACTGCTTCGTTTAGTATGGATAAATACGCTTCAAAATAAATTCAGAGTAATGCTTACAAGCCTCGGTATTATAGTGGGTACTACCACTATTGTATTGGTGGCGGCTATAGGACAAGGCGCTAAAAACGATGCTGAGGCACAGTATTCAGGGCTTTCGGCAGACACGGTTTTTGTAAATCTTGACTATAAGCAAATGGATGGAAGCTTTGATACCACTAAGCTTGAAAAGCTAAGTGAGGAGCTGATGGAGCATATGCGAGACGAAAATGCGTATATTAAAAAAATTTGCATACGCAGTGAAACCAGTGCCGAGATAGGAGTAAGCGGCAAAAAAGAATATATGAGCGTAGCAGGGGTAAGCCAAGAATACAGCGAGGTGTTGTCGCTCGATTTTTATAGCGGAGGAGATTTCTCCGAGGACGATTTTGAAGATGGCGAGCGAGTAGCGGTGCTTGGATATGTGCTTGCCGAAAAGATGTTTGGCAATGCCGATATGGCAAACGGGAAGCGCATTAAAATAGCGGATAATAATTTTAAAGTAATCGGGGTATTAAAACGAAATGCCGATGGATTGCAAGGAATGAACTATGATGAAACTGTATATATTCCATATAAATCAATGCAGGAATGTAAAATAGGCAAAGATTATACAGTGCCGCAAATAACAGCAAAGATTACTTCAATAAAGTTTGTGAAAAAAGCAATGCAAAAAATGCGCGGTACAATGGACTTTTATATGCAGCACAGTGCATCGTACTCACTTGAAGATGCAGGCAGCCGTATTGAAACAGCAACTAAATCTGCCCGTACAATGAGCGCACTTTTAATATCGGTAGCAATGATAGTGCT
>JAVWEG010000071.1:0-9855 GCA_036641735.1 Oscillospiraceae bacterium | reverse complement strand
TAATGCAAACAAAAATCGTTTTGATGAACAAGTCCTATAATTCATACAAGTCATTCTAAAATTACGCAATTTCTCTATAATTTTGAAAAATATGTAGACTTTTGCTAAATATTGTATTATAATCAAATTTATACATACATTATACATTTTTATTTGCTATTAGCTTTATTTTGTATAATGATACAGCGTGCTTTGCAAGACGCTTGTATAACAATATTAGGAGGAAAGAATATGTTCAAAAATATGAAAATCGGAAAGAAGCTAATAATTTCATTTGTCATTGTGTCATTATTAGCCAGTATCTCCGGTGTGGTCGGAGTTTGGATGCTGAAAGACGCGGACACCAAATACTCTAACGCACTCACAAACTACGGCTTTTCACAGGGCAGTATTGGTAAAGCACTTGCAGTGTTTTGCAGAATAGACGGCAATGTTCACGATGCCATCAGCTATTTAGATGATGCATCTGCCGATACTGCAAGAAAAGGTGTTGAAGAGCGTTCAAAAACAATTGAACCTTATTTTGACGAGATAGAGCCTACACTTATGCAGGAATCTACCAAAAAAGCTTTTGCCGAAGCAAAAACCGCTTGGAAAGATTATCTTGCAAAAGCAAACGAGCTTGTTGCCGCAGGTGATTCGGAGGATGCAGCGGTAGTAGCTAAGGTGCAAAAGCGTCTTATAGCAGAGCTTGATCCTTTGTATACAAAGGTGTATGATAATTTATCACTAATAATGGACGACAAGGTATCTGCCGGTGCAGAATTGTCCGATACGCTTACAACTTCTACCAATTTATCTATAATTATAGCTATCGTCTTGATAGTATCTGCTATGGCTATATCGATATTCCTCGGTATATCAATATCCACAGGCATTTCACGTCCTGTAAAGGCTTGTGCCGACCGTTTGGAAAAGCTTGCCACAGGCGATCTTACTTCTGCTGTGCCTGATGTAAAGAGCAAGGACGAAACAGGTGTGCTTGCTAATGCTACAAGCGTTATCGTGGAAGGGCTTAGCTTTATCATTCTTGACGTCAGTCGTTTACTGGAAGAAATGGGCGCAGGTAACTTTGATGTACATTCAGGCGGTGCAGATAGGTACATAGGCGACTTTTTACCATTGCTTACCGCTGTACGTACAATTAACTCGCATTTGAGCGAGACCTTATCGCAAATAAATACAGCTTCTGACCAAGTGTCCGCAGGCTCCGACCAAGTATCGAGCGGCGCACAGGCACTGTCTCAGGGTGCTACCGAGCAAGCCTCCAGTGTACAAGAGCTTGCCGCTACCATTACAGAGATTAGCCAGCAGGTAAAGAACAATGCCGAAAATGCAAAGAACGCAAGTGACATTGTAAATAATACAGGCAGCGAAGTGGCTACAAGTAATGAAAAAATGCAGCAGCTTATCGGCGCAATGAACGAGATAAGCTCATCGTCACAAGAAATAGGCAAGGTTATCAAAACAATAGAAGACATAGCTTTCCAAACAAATATTCTTGCGCTTAATGCAGCCGTAGAAGCTGCACGAGCAGGTGCCGCAGGTAAGGGCTTTGCCGTAGTAGCGGACGAAGTGCGTAACCTCGCAAGCAAATCTGCCGAGGCGGCAAAGGGTACTACTGTATTGATAGAAGGCGCTGTTGCCGCAGTAGATAGAGGCACAAAGCTGGTAGACGAAACAGCCAAGAGCTTGCAGTCTGTAGTAAATGGCACACAAGAGGTGGTAGTAACTGTAGACCGTATAAGCGAAGCTTCTAACGAACAGGCGCAAAGCATTGCACAGGTAACACAGGGTGTAGACCAAATCTCGAGCGTAGTGCAAACAAACTCCGCTACAGCAGAGGAAAGTGCTGCTGCAAGTGAAGAATTGTCGGGACAAGCTCAAATGCTTAAAGACCTTGTAAGCAAATTTACTTTGAAGAAAACTTCTGCCGCTTCCGCCAAATCGGCTGCGGTAAAAGAAAAAGCCGCTGCTATAGAGCATAGCTTTACAGGCTCTGACAAGTATTAGTCTTTAATAAAATCCAAAACGGGATTGTGTGTAATATTACACACAATCCCGTTATTTATTTTACTTTATCAATAAACCGAGTGTAGATAAAAACCGTGTAAAAGCGTCACTGCCTTCTTGCGTTTGCTTATACACTCCTGCGTGTTCAAGGCAAGTTTCAAACTTTGCACCTATTGCGCTTTTCACTATTTCATCTGCTTTAGCTTTGCTGTTATTTGTGCCGAATTTTGCAGTAAGCTCATCTATCCAGTCACTATGCTCGGGCGCTTTAGCTTTTATATCGTCTATTGCATTTTCACTCGTAAGCACTCCTGCCACAAGCTCGCTTTGTGCCTTTAGCCTGCTTGGCAAAATAGCAAGCCCCATTACCTCTATTAATCCGATATTTTCTTTTTTGATATGATGTATTTCGCGATGCGGATGGAAAATTCCTTCGGGAAATTCTTTGCTTGTGCGATTATTGCGCGGCACTAAATCTAAGACATATCCCTCGGCATCTGTGTAATGCAATATTGGAGTTACGGTGTTATGCGGTGTTTTTTCTCCGTTTTCAACGGTATATGCCAATACCTCGGCGCTCTCATCTGTATATTCGCGCCATTTTAATAAAAAGCTTTCGGCAAAGCGCAGCATCGCAGTTTTGTCTTTGCCTGTAACGCGAAGTGTGCTTACAGGCCATTTTAATGTGGCAAACTTTAGCTCTTTATATTCATCGCTTGTATATTTACAAAGCTCTTTTGCGTTTTGCATAGGGAACACATATTTGCCGCCCTGAAAATGAGTGTGCGATAAAATACTGCCGCCCACTATTGGCAAATCAGCATTGCTGCCGCAAGTATAGTGCGGATATTGCGTGACAAAATCGAATATTTGCGCAAAGCTTTTTGCATTAATGCTCATTGGCTCGTGCTTTTCGCTAAATATAATGCAATGCTCATTGTAATAAACATAGGGGCTGTACTGTAAATACCATTGCTCGCCCGTTAAAGTTATCGGCACTACTCTATGCGTTTGGCGCGCAGGGAAATTTACTCTGCCTGCATATCCGATATTATCTATGCACAGCATACATTTAGGATAGCTTACAGATGGCGCAAGGCGCTCCATTGCAATGGTTTTAGGATCTTTTTCGGGCTTTGTAAGATTAATTGTTATTTCTAAGCTGCCATATTTACAAGGATAATCCCACTTGATATTTTTAGCTATTTGCGCTGTGCGAATATAATTTGCCTTTACGCATAAATCGTAAAAATAATCGGTGGCGGCAGTGATGCCTTTTGTGTCTCTAAGGTGTGCAAACTGCGCTTCCACCTCGCTTTGGCGCGGCATTATTGCACCCATTATACGCGCTTCAAAGTTAATGGCAAGCGCGGAAATATCTTTATCAAAAAGCCCTGCTTCTCCTGCGTTTTCCACAAGCGCATCTAATATTTCGGTAGGCACTGTAAGCTCCTCGTTTGGCACAGCTTTGTCATACGGCTGTGCAAGGCAAAACAAATCCAGCAAAGTATTGCGCGCTACTATTTTATCAAGCCTGCCTATAAAATGGTGCTTTTCTCCAAACTGCAATAATCGTTCTATAAGTAATCCTGTTTCCATAATTATTCCTTTCTTTTTAAAGGTGCATAGTCTTTTAGTACCATTACATTATATGCGAAACCATTCACTTACACCATATACAATTGTTGTATAAATAAAGGCGAATAATGCGCATTAGCGCCGCATAGGCTTTTATAACTGAGTGCTGATTGTAACATCGATTATACAGCACGAAAAGGGGTGCTGTTAATGTTGTTCGCTCTTTTGCTCACCACGCTTGCAGGGCTGTCTACAGGGCTTGGAGGGCTTATCGTAATGCTGTGCAAAAAGCCAAGCGAGCGTATGATGTCGTTGTCGCTCGGATTTGCCGCAGGAGTAATGCTCACTGTATCACTTAGCGATATGCTGCCGCATACCGTACATTCGTATGCAAAATATATGCCGAGCATACAAGGCGCGCTTGCCAGTGCCAGCCTTGCAATACTTGGTATGCTGATAGCTCTTTTGCTTGAAAAATGTATTCCGGGCGAAAAAGAGCTTGCGCTCACTACAGGTACGCATAAAAGCAGCGCTGCCGCTATGCGCTCGGCGCTTGTTACCACAGCGGCAATTGTATTGCACAATTTACCCGAAGGGGTGTTAACGCTATTTACAGGCTATGCAAACCCTACGCTTGGTGCTACTCTTACGCTTGCCATAGCTTTGCACAATATTCCCGAGGGTATTGCGATATCCGTACCTGTATATTATGCCACAGGCAGTAAATTAAAAGCCGCAATATATTCGCTTTTATCAGGGCTTGCCGAGCCTGTGGGAGCAGTGCTTGCGTTTTTTGTGTTTCGCAATGCTATTACGCCTGCATTTCTCAATGGGCTTATAGCAATAATATCAGGGATTATGATTTACGTATCCATAAGCGAGCTTATCCCCGAAAGCTTTGCGTATGGCAAACGCGGTCAATCGATATTTGGACTTGTCGGTGGAATTATTGTTATGAGTATTGGCATATATCTCGTTTAGTGGTACAATAGAGATGATTTATTATATTGTAAAGCTGCAAACTGCACTTTGCAAAGAGGGAGCGGCAAAGTGAAAAAGATTATTAAATGTATGGCTATGCTCTTATGCTGTACTATATTAAGTGCTTGCACTTCGCCCACATTTATGAGCCGTAATATCGAGGATTTTTTACGTGTACCACAAGCAGATCCAAAGCAAAGTGCTGTGCAAAAAGGGCTTGTTTCATATCTTGGCGAGACAATGCAGCTAAAATATCCGCGCGGCGGCTCTGAGATGACACCGTTTATTGTACGTGATTTTGACGATGACGGTGTAGATGAAGCGGCGGTATTGTACACTACGCAAAGCAAAGGCAAAAATGTGCATTTGGCAATTCTTGAAAATATATCCGATACATGGGAAGTAACCTATGAGCTTGAGGGGCTTTCCACCGAGGTGGAATATGTAGAAATCGCAAAGCTTGATACAAACTGTCTGGGGCTTATTATCGGATATGCAGGAGCCACTCTTACAGACAAGTATCTTGCTGTATATTCATATAAAGACGAAACCGTCAATAGGCTGCTAGAGCAAAGCTATACGCGATATATGCTAACGCAGCTTTCAGATAAAGGGACAAACGAGCTGTTTATTATTACGCGCGGCGCACTTAGCTTACAGCTTGCAGGGATGGTAAAGGGTGAATACAAAATACGGCAAAGCATACCGCTAGATGAGCGCCTTGTGAGCTGTGAAGGCTTGTATTGCGGCAAAAATGCAAACGGGGCAGGGATAGTAGTGGACGGGCTACTAGCTACAGGCTCGCTTGCAAGCCAATTTTTCAGCTATGAAAATGATGTGCTTATCGCACGCGATAAAGTAGGCGATGAAAATTTATTTGACAAAACCCGACGCTTTCAAAAGCGACTTTTATCGTATGATATAGATACTGATGGCAGTATCGAAATACCAAGAGTAACCTCCGCCATAAACACGCTTGCCACCACAAAACGATTTTATTATGTAACTTGGCAGGATTTTATGCTTGACAGCCCAAACAAAAGCACCGGAATTTACGATGCACTGTATGGATATTATATTCGCTTGCCTGAAACTTGGCCCGAGAAGCTTACTTTAATAGACGACTCTACAAGTGACGGCAACTGGCAATTGCTTGACAGCGAGGGCAACACTTATCTCAGCGCACGCATTGCCTCACCAAAAGCAAGCTCAGGCGCATATAAGCAGGTAGCGGAGCTTGGCGAAAAGCGTTTACTGCTGTTTTTTGGCAATAGATGCAGTATTTACGAAAAATCCGAAATATTGAGCAATGTTATTGTACCCTGACTTTAAAATTTATTAGGAGGGCAATTAATGAGAACGGTAATAGTAGTAGAAGACGAAGAGGCAATCCGTGAAGTAATAGCGCTTAATCTGCGTATGGCAGGATACGAAGTATACGAGGCAGGCAGCGCCGAAAAGGCACTTGAAATATTTAGCCGTGTAGGCGCAGACATTGATGCTGCTATCCTTGATATAATGCTGCCCGGAATGAATGGCTTTTCGCTATGCGAAAGTATAAGGCGCGACAGCGCCTCTATAGGCATAATAATGTTAAGTGCAAAAGCGCTCGAGACAGATAAAATAAAAGGGCTATCTATTGGCGCAGACGATTATATGACAAAACCTTTTAGCGTAAGCGAGCTGTTAGCGCGTGTAGAAGCGCTTGTAAGGAGAGTAAGCCGTAGCGCAGATGCAACGAAGCAAGATGAAGGCAGGCTTATCTCGGGCCAGTTTGTACTGGACCAAAGAAGCAGGATTTTATATAAAAATGGTGAGATAATAGACCTTACGCAAGTGGAATTTCAGATAATGGAGCTGTTTTTTGCAAATCCGGGTATTGCTATGGTGCGCGAAAAAATCCTTTGCGGAGTATGGGGCGACAGCTATTTTGGCGATGTGAAAATAGTAGATGTAAATATTCGCCGTCTGCGTATGAAAATAGAGACAGAACCTTCAGCGCCAAAGCATATCCTCACCGTGTGGGGCTACGGCTACAGGTGGAACGCATAGATGAACAGTATTACAAAGCGCTGGATGCGCGGAAGCCTGCTGATTACTATATTAGTGCTTCTTATGGCAGAGTCCGTATTTTTGTATTTTACAATTTCAAATTATTATGACGGAGCGCGCAGAGCTATAATGATGCGCATTAACTCTATGTCTACCCAGCTGGAGGTGAGCAGCAGCACCCCAGATGGGCGCAGCATCGCCTTGCGCGGTATGGTAGAGCAATTTGAAGAAAAAGATAAATTTGAATTAGAGCTGATATCGCACGGCGGAAATATTGCCACAAGTACCACAGGCTTTACGCATACAGGAGCAAGAGCAGGCAGTGATTACGATGCGGCACAAAGCAGCGATACAGGCATAGGACAAGCCACTTATCGCACCGAAACCGGCGAAAAAGTAATGTCTGTTACATATCTTTTGCGCCCTGCCGTAAGCGATGTTGCGGCAATCCGTATGCTTACAAGCCTAGAGCTATTAGATAAAAATATTATTGGCATTGCTATTACAAGCCTTGCAATAGTGCTGATGGTAGTGCTGTTCAGCTTTTGGTCGGGTATATTTTTTATCCGCAGTATTGTGCGCCCTATCGGCGTAATAGAGGCTACTGCTACCAAAATAGCACACGGCAATCTTGATATTCGTATAGAAAACAAGTATAACGACGAGATAGGTTCGCTTTGTAATACTATTAACGCTATGGCAAGTGAGCTTGATAAATCCGAAAAGATGAAAAACGATTTTATATCCTCGGTGTCGCACGAGCTGCGCACGCCGCTTACTGCCATAAAAGGCTGGGTAGAAACTATTGGACATATGAACCCGAGCGACGAAGGATATAAGCGCGGTGTAGAAGTAATTGCAAGCGAAACAGACCGTTTATACAATATGGTGGAAGAACTGTTAGATTTTAGCCGTATGCAAAACGGAATTACGCTTACTCCCGAGCTATTAGACCTTGTAGCGGAGGTAAGTGATTCTGTGCTTATGATGGAGCAGCGCGCAAGGCTGGAAAACGTGAGTATTGAATTTGACGAGCCTGAAATGCCTATTCCTGTGCAGGCAGATAAAAACAGATTGCGCCAAGTTTTTGTAAATGTTATTGATAATGCCATAAAATATTCATTAAATAGCAGTACAATACATATAGGAATATTGCAAGACGAGGTAAACGTGTATGTAAATATTTCCGATGAAGGCGCAGGGATAGCAAGCGAAGACCTTGAAAACGTGAAATTAAAGTTTTTTAAGGGCGCAGGCTCTGTACGGGGCAGCGGAATAGGGCTTGCTGTAGTAGACGAAATAGTGATGGCGCACGGTGGGCTTTTGTCAATTGAAAGTGAAAAAGGAAAAGGCACTACTGTAACCGTGCGTTTACCTATATATAAGAAAAAAGTGCTGTAGCGCTAAGAGAGGATATTTTTTAATGAATAAAAGCGAAGAACAATTTAAAACATCAGTCGGCGGTCAGGCATTAATGGAGGGCGTAATGATGCGCGGGCCTGAAAAAATGTGCGTAGCTGTGCGCCAGCCCGACGGCGCTATTTTTACTGAGGTGAGTGACGTAGTGCAGCGCCCCTGGCGCAAATGGTTTTTTGTGCGAGGAATATTTAATATGGCAGACAGCCTTATCGGCGGATATAAATGCCTTATGAAAAGCGCTGAGATATCTATGCAAGAGGAAGAAGAAGAAACCAAATTCGACAAATGGATTCAAAGCCATTTTGGCAAAGCAGGTATGGACTTTATTATGGCATTAGCCGCGCTTGCAGGAGGTATGCTTGCGATAGTATTGTTTATGGTACTGCCTACCGCAATAGTGGGCGGCATATCACACTTTTTCCCTCTTGGCGGCTTTAAAACCATTATAGAGGGCATATTAAAGCTTGTATTACTTGTAGGCTATATGGCGGCCGTTAGCTTAATGCCCGAGATACATCGTATGTTTTCATATCACGGAGCAGAGCATAAAACCATTGCCTGCTACGAGGCAGGCGAGGAGCTTACTGTGGAAAATGTGCGCCATCATCGCTGTTTTCACCCACGCTGCGGCACAAGCTTTATTTTAATAGTAATAGTTATCAGTATTTTGCTTTTTAGCGTATTGCCGTGGACAAGCACCTTTTGGCGCATAATCGAAAAGCTTATTTGTTTACCGCTTGTTATCGGTATAAGCTACGAAATTATAAAAATTTGCGGAAGATACGATAATATTATTACCCGTGCCATTTCCGCCCCCGGAATGTGGCTGCAACATATTACCACAAACGAGCCTGATGACAGTATGATAGAGGTGGCAATAGCCTCTGTGTTGCCGTGCCTGCCTGAGAATAAAGAGGCGGCTAAGTGGTAGATGCAAGCAAAGCTTTATATGAGGCACGCGATATATTGCGGCAGGGTAATATCGAAGACAGTATATACGAAGTAAGGCTTTTATATCACTTTGTAACAGGGCAAGATTCTCGTCTTTGCGCTTGTGATGCCAAAATATCAAAGCTTGATGCGGATAAATTGCAAACGCTTGCGCAAAAACGCGCCTCGCATTATCCACTGCAATACATACTTGGCAAATGGGATTTTATGACACTTACTTTAAAGATAGGCGAGGGGGTGCTTATACCTCGCGCAGATACAGAGATAGTGTGCGAAGCCGCCGCAAATGCGTGTAGCGGACTTGATTTGCCCGTAATATTAGATTTGTGCGCAGGGAGCGGTGCGCTTGCGCTTGGGGTGAAAAGCTTAGTCCCGAGTGCCGATATCAGTGCCGTAGAGCTATCGGATAAGGCACTTGATTATTTGCATATTAATGCAGATAACAGTATAAATATAGTAAAAGCGGATATTTTTGGATATGAAAAGCAGCTAAATCGGCACAGCGCTGATATTATAATGTCTAATCCCCCATATATTTCACTTGCTGAATATGAAACGCTTGCGCCTGAATTATCGTATGAGCCGCGAATGGCACTTACCGATGATGCCGACGGATTGCGCTTTTACAGATATATTGCGAAAGAGTATAAAAGCATATTAAAAGATGATGGATATTTAATCTTTGAAATAGGCTATAACGAAGAACTTAGCGTTACGGAAATATTAAAAGAAAACGGATATACAGATATAAATGTAATACAAGACTACGGCGGCAATCCGCGCGCCGTTATAAGTAAAACAAATTTGCAATGTGAGCGATAATAATGGTATAATAACCTAAAAGGTGGCTTTCAGCCACAG
>JAVWEG010000070.1:0-9867 GCA_036641735.1 Oscillospiraceae bacterium | reverse complement strand
GAGCAGTTAGAGCTGCTGTTCGCGAAATGAGCAACTCTCCCACAAGCCAAAAAACTACACGCTTCGCAAAATTTCAATAATATCGCACCGAAGCAACCTTGCCATTTAATCGGCAAGGTTGCTTTTTATTGTTTTCTTTTCGCCTGTTTTGTGATACAATATATGATATATATAATTTAAGGAGCGAATAATATTATGAGTATGGCACTTGTTGGTTGCACCGGATTTGTCGGCGGCAATATTGCAGCGCAGCACCCTTTTGACGCATTATATCATTCTACAAATATAACAAGCGCCCACGGCACTAAGCCGGATTTGCTCATTTTTGCAGGGCTGCCTGCCGCCAAATATCTTGCCAACGAAAACAAAGCTGCCGATATGGCATTGTGTAAATCTGCTTTTGATAATATCACCGCTATCGGCGCAAAGCGTGTAGTGCTAATAAGCACAGTAGATGTATATAAATTGCCTCTTGCCGTAGATGAAAACACAATTCCCGATGCAGCAGAGCCTTATGGCGCTAACAGAGCGTGGCTTGAAAGCGAGATATCAAAGCTGGATAACAGCCTTATTATTCGTTTGCCCGGCCTTTTTGGCAGAGGGCTTAAAAAGAATTTTATTTTTGATATGATAGAGCTAGTCCCTGCTATGCTTAAAAGTGATAAATATAATGAGCTAAGCTGCCAATCTGCGCTGATAGCTCCTGCGTACACTAAATCCGATAATGGCTTTTACAAGCTAAATCCACTTTCCGAAAGCGAAAAAGCCGAGCTGAAATCGTTTTTTGCCAATAATGATTTTAATGCAATGAGCTTTACCGATTCACGCAGTGAATACCAGTTTTATGATTTATCCTGTATATGGCACGATATCACTTGGGCGCTTGCGGCTAATTTATCTATTGTAAATTTCAGCACAGCTCCTGTATCGGCAGGCGAAATATATGCGCAGCTTACACACGGCGCAAGCTTTGTAAACGAGCTTAACCGCCCTTTTGCCAAATACGATATGCGCAGTAAATATGCAGCACTTTTTGGCGGTGAAAACGGATATTTATATACAAAGCAAGATACAATTACTTTTCTAAAAGATTTTATCAACTGCTGCGGAGGGCTTAATTTATGAATTTATCTGTATCTAATATTGCAATTGCAAATACAGATGACGACGAGGCATATGCAATGTTGCAGCGCTGCGGATATAACGGGCTTGAGATTGCGCCGTCACGCTTTATCGGTAGCGCCCCATACAATCATTTGGCTATCGCCAAAGCAAAAGCAATTGAAATAAAAAACAAATATGGCTTTTCCATACCCTCAATGCAAAGCATATGGTATGGTGAAATCGGCAATATATTCAGCAGTGACGATGCAAAGCGCTTATCGCTATACACTTGTAAGGCTATCGACTTTGCCAAAGCAATAAAATGCCCAAGCCTTGTATTTGGCTGCCCAAAAAACAGATATGTTTTGGACGGTCAATCTGTAAATGACGTTGTACCGTTTTTTACTGATATTGCTAACTCTGCATTTAATGCCGGCAGTAGTATTGCGCTTGAGGCAAATCCTCCTATATACGGTACTAATTTTATTAACACTACTAAAGATGCCTTCGATTTTGCGCGTAATATACCTCACCTTATGGTAAATTATGATGTCGGCACTTGTATTATAAACCGTGAAAGCCTTCATATTTTAGGCGACAATATAAGCCTTGTCAGCCATATTCACGTAAGTGAGCCTGAGCTTGCACCTATTGAACACCGCGAGCTGCACCGCGAGCTTGCTGAATTACTGCGCGAAAAGGAATATAAAGGCTTTGTATCTATAGAAATGAAAGCGCAAAGCCTATCTTCGTTGCAAAGCATCTCTGAATATGTGGCGGAGGTGTTTTGCTGATGAAAGTTACCGATATCCGCGGTGTGCCGGACTATGAAGAAAATATATTCACCGAAAAATCCAAAGAATATTGCGTGTTAATACCTATTATCAACGAAAGTGACCGCATAATAAAAGAGCTTTTGCGTGCGCAATTAGCGTGTATCAGCTCTGTTGCCGATATTATATTGTGTGACGGCGGCTCTACCGACGGCTCTATGGAAAAAGAACGGCTTAAATCTTTAAATGTATCTGTATTGCTTACAAAGCTTGGCAATGGCAAGCAGGGCGCTCAGCTTAGAATGGGGCTTTATTTTGCGCTAAAGCGCGGATATAAAGGTATTATCACCATAGATGGCAACAATAAAGACAGCATAGAGAGTGTGCCTTTATTTATAGACAAGCTTAAAAGCGGCTACGATTTAGTGCAGGGCAGCCGATTTATAAAAGGCGGTACAGCCGAAAACACTCCTATATCGCGCTTTTTTGCCGTGCGGCTTATCCACGCGCCCATAATCAGCCTTACGGCTAAAGCACATTTTACCGATACCACTAATGCGTTTAGGGCTTATTCCAAAGCTTATTTAGAGCATAGCAAGGTACAGCCGTTTCGCAATATTTTTATGGGATACGAATTGCTCGCATATTTGTCTGTGCGCGCAAGCCAATTGGGGCTAAAGGTATGCGAAGTGCCTGTGGCGCGCATTTACCCTAAAAACGAAGCTGCCCCCACCAAAATTAAAGGTGTTAAAGGCAATGCCGATTTGATGAAAATATTATTTAAAAACGCTCTTGGAAATTACAATCCAAAATAATTGCGAGGAGACAGCTTATGTACGACAAAATAATATTCGGTGCAGGGCTGTATGGGCTGTATGCCGCCGCCAAATGCGGAGAGCGCGGAGAAAATGTACTGATAATAGAGCGCGACTGCGCCCCGTTTATGCGCGCCACTTATATCAATCAAGCTCGTGTACATCAGGGTTATCATTATCCGCGCAGCTATTCCACAGCCATTAAAAGCGCACATTATTTTGAACGTTTTTGCAATGATTACGATTTTTGTCTATTTAAAGAATTTGACCAGATTTACGCTACCAGCTCTACCTTTAGCTGGACAAATGCCGAAGAGTTTCGCCGTTTTTGCAAAGCCTCTGGCATAAGATGCGACGATGTATCGCCAAATAAATATTTTAACGACGGCTTATGTGACGGTGCATTTTACACACACGAATATACTTATGATGCTAAAATATTAGGCGAATATTTTATAGATAAAATAAAAAATATGCCAAACGTACAAATAAATTACAGTGAAAAGCCGTTTAGCATAAATAAAAGCACTGATAAATGGCAAATAAAAACCGATACAGGCGCAAGCTATGAAACACCTTATATATTAAATGCCACTTACGCAGGCGTAAACGATATACACAAGCTGCTTTCCTTTGAGCCATTTAAAATAAAATACGAGCTTTGCGAAATAATACTTTGCACTGTATCCGACAGCTTGAAAAACACAGGCATTACAGTAATGGACGGGCCGTTTTTCTCACTTATGCCATTTGGCAAAACAGGGTTACATTCTCTTACAAGCGTAAGCTCCACACCCCATATCACAAGCTACGATGCACTGCCTACTTTTCCTTGTCAGGCTAATAGCGGCGGCAAATGTACGCCCGGCAGCTTATATAATTGCAATGAATGTAATGCAAAGCCAAAATCTGCTTGGCAATATATGAGTACACTTGCGCACAAATATTTGCGTAGCGAATACAATTTTGAATATAAGCAAAGCTTATTTAGTATGAAGCCAATATTAAAAGCGAGCGAAATAGACGACTCTCGCCCTACTGTATTGCGCACATTTAGTGATAAACCACGCTTTGTAAGTGTATTGTCGGGCAAGATAAACACTGTTTACGATTTAGATGAGGTGCTGTAATTATGGAAAAAGAAAAGAATTTTATTTCGGCTGTGGCTTATATGCACAATGACTCGGGGCGCGTTGCCCCGTTCCTCACCCGTATTACCAATGAGCTTAATAAGCGCTTTGACACATATGAAATAATACTCGTAAATGATGCTTGTAAAGATGCAAGCGTAGCACAAGCAAAGGCTTTTGCCGCTTCTTGCGAAACAAAAGCACCCATTACCATTATAAATATGAGTATATATCAAGGGCTTGAGCTGTGTATGAACGCAGGGCTTGACCTTGCCATCGGCGACTTTGTATACGAATTTGATACAATGAGCTTATGCTATGAATGTGAAAAGCTGAGCGAAGCCTATAATAAATCTCTTGACGGCAATGATATAGTATCCGTAAGCCCATCTAAAAGCCGCAATAGCGCAAGCAGTCTATTCTATAAGCTATTTAATATCACTTCACATTCCAAATACAAGCTGCACACAGATATATTCAGAGTGCTGTCTCGCAGAGCCATTAATCGCGTACATTCTATCACCGCCAATATGCCATACCGTAAAGCGGCTTATGCCGCAAGCGGTCTTTCAATGGCTACTATTTACACAAGCAAGGAGCAAACAGACGGTGAGCCTGCTCCGCGCTTTTCTCTTGCGGTTAATTCTCTTGCCTTATATACAGATGCCGCTTATCGCCTTAGCCTCGGTATTTCCTTTGCAATGCTAACAGCCGCTGTACTGGAAATAATATACACAGTGTGCATTTATTTTGGCGGTACTAAGCCAATTGAAGGCTGGACTACCACTATGATGGTGCTGTCGTTTGGCTTTTTCGGTATATTTTTGGTGCTGGCGCTTGTGATTAAATATCTTTCTTTACTTGTAGACCTTATTTTCAAAAAGCAGAAATACCTGGTGGAGGGCATAGAAAAAATATGAAAACTCGTGATATCACAAAACGCTTTTTCTTTGTCTCTTTGATATTAATAGTAATTGCCAAGCTTTTAATCGGGCTTACTCAAAATGTATTTCTCACCCCTTATACAGCACCTATAGATGATATGCTTATGTTCAATGCAGCAAATAGCATCACGCAAGGGCAATGGCTCGGGCAATACAATTGGCTTACTTTAAGCAAATATTATTTTTTTGCCATATGGCTTGCAATGCTGAATATATTGCATATTCCTTATCTTTTGGGCGGACAAATATTATGGCTATGCACTGTAGCTGTGTGTACCATTGCTTTTTCGCCAATCCTTAAAAAATATATTTTTAAATTATTGTTTTTTGCCGTATTGCTGTTTAATCCTGCACAAATGGCAGCCGAAGTGGAGCTGAGAGTATATAGGGACAATATTTTCCCTGCTTTATGCCTTATATGTATAAGCGGCTTTATAGGTGCCGCTTTGCGCTGTAAAAAGCCATTTTCGCAATATATTGGTTTCCTTTTAGTCGCCGCCGTAGGGCTTGCTACCGCTTGCACCACGCGTGAGGACGGAATATGGCTTTTGCCTTTGGCGATAGGCGCCTGCATTACCATAATTATTTTTGTTTGCATAACAAAAGGGCTTGCGCACAAGGCTTTGCGCATTATATCTTTAGCCGTGCCGTATGTGGCTGTAGGGTGCTTGGTTTTAGTGTTTTGCTGTATTAATTATAATTATTACGGGCGCTTTGTATTCAGCGATTACACAAGCAAAGAATTTAAAGATGCCTACGGTGCAATGTCACGCATAAAGCACGAAGATTGGCAAATGCAAATAGTAGTGCCAAAAGACGTGCGCACAAAGCTTTACGATAATGTTCCCGAGCTTAAAATGCTAGAGCCTATTCTGGAACACAAATGGTATTACGTAAGATACGGAAGCGAACTTGAACGTGAATTTGGCACAGGAGGCTTTCATTGGGCATTGCGTGAAGCCGCTTATGATGCAGGTGTATATTCAAGTGCGAGCAAAGCAGCACAATATTGGCGCACCGTGGCAGATAAAATAAACAAGCTTTGTGATAATGGCACTTTTGAAGCAGGGCCTCGCCGCTCATCTACAAGCCCCCCTATACGCAGTGAATATATCTTGCCCACTATAAAAGAAGGCTTTTCCAATTTATGGCGCGTACTCACATTTAAAGAAGCCGAACCTGCATTTAATATTATACCGCCCATAGACTCTCGCGATTATGATTCTTTCGTATACTTTTTGCGTAACACCCCCAACAACGTAGCAATGGAAGGCTCTGATTTGCCTTATTTTTCTCTACCTCAAAGGCTGGCAAATACAGCCCTTACTGCACTTTCGTATATCTACGCTATATTGCTGCCGCTGATGTTTGCCTGTGCCATAATATGGCAAACGTTAGCCACCGTGCAAATATTTAAGCGCAAAATCAAGCTCGATCCCATATTTTACATCTTAATGTTAGGCGTATTATTATGTATTTTGCTACGCGCGTTTATGATTGCATTTATGTTTGTTGCCTCATTTAATAAAAATGTAGCACACATAATGTATCTGTCCAGCATACATCCGCTTGCAATTATTTACTCAGTGCTTGGCAGCGGAATGTTAGTATATAATTTTATACATCGCAAAGCACGTAAAAAAGGAGAAACAATTGGCTAAAGTAATAATAATAGGTGCAGGCGCCGCCGGTCTTTTTGCGGCAGGCACTGCTGCATCTCTCGGACATAAGGTTACAGTGATAGAGCATATGCCCTCCCCTGCAAGCAAGCTTCTTATCACTGGTAAAGGACGGTGTAACCTTACAAACAATTGCACAGTAGAAGAATTTATGCCTAATGTGCGCCGTAATCCTCGCTTTTTGTACTCGGCTTTATCCGCCTTTCCACCCGAGCAGGTAATGCGCTTATTTGAAACCGAGCTTTGCGTGCCGCTTAAAACAGAGCGTGGCAGACGCGTATTTCCTATAAGTGACCGTGCGCAGGATATTAAACAAGCCCTGCTGCAATATGCGCAAAACGCGCATATAATATATGGTGACGTAAAGCATTTAATAATAAAAAGCGATAAAATAAACGGTGTATGCCTTAAAAGCGGTGACACAATAAATGCCGATAATGTAATCGTGGCAACAGGCGGTTTATCCTACGAAAATACAGGCTCTACGGGCGACGGATACCGCTTTGCCACAGAGTCGGGACACAGCGTTACCGCTCTTGAGCCTAGCTTAGTATCCCTCGTAGAGCGTGGCAATATTGCAAAGCGAATGATGGGTTTATCCCTTAAAAACGTGGCAATTACATTGTATGAGGGCGACAAAAGCATATACACGGAGCAAGGTGAAATGCTGTTTACTCATTTTGGTGTATCAGGCCCATTAATATTGAGCGCAAGCGCGCATATCCGCGATATGCAAAAGCATAAATACCGCATAGATATAGATTTAAAGCCTGCGCTTAGCCGTGAAAAGCTTGATAAACGAATAGTATCGGATTTTGCACTTTTATCGGGCAAAGATGCGGCAAACTGTCTTGTAAAGCTATTGCCAAGCAAAATGCGCGATGTTATGGCAGATATATGGGGCATAGAGCCAAATTTAAAAACCAACCAAATTACTCGCGAGCAAAGGCTGCGCTTAGTGGAGCTGATGAAAGCGTTTCCGATAGAAATAAAGGAAAAGGGCGACCTTGCCCACGCTGTAATAACAAGCGGCGGAGTAAATGTAAAAGAGATAAATCCTAAAACTATGGAAAGCAAAATAGTACACGGTCTCTTTTTCGTGGGCGAAGTGCTGGACGTAGACGCTTATACAGGCGGATACAATTTACAAATAGCTTTTTCCACAGCCTATGCCGCCGCAAAAGGCATAGAATAAATTACATTTTTTCTGTTTCTACACAATTCCTATTGCAACCCACACCAAAATAGTATATTATAAAAAGGGTTAATTTTAATTTTAAAAGGCAAGGTGAGTATTTTGAAGAAAACCATTTATTTAGACAATTCCGCCACTACCCCTGTAGCTAAAGAAGTATTAAATGCTATGCTGCCGTGGTTTAGCGAAAGATATGGCAACCCATCGAGTATTTTTTACTCTATAGGCAACGAAAGCCGTGAAGCTATAGACAATGCGCGCAAGCAAACTGCAAAGGCGCTTGGCTGTGAAGCTAATGAAATATATTTCACAGGCTGTGGCTCAGAAGCAGACAACTGGGCGATTAAAGGCACTGCGCATAAGCTTATGGCAAAAGGCAAAAAGCATATTATCACGTCTCAAATAGAGCATCACGCGGTGCTTCATTCTATGAAAGCGCTTGAGCGCGAGGGCTTTGAGGTAACATATCTTCCTGTAGACAGCGAGGGCTTTGTATCGCCGCAAGACGTAGAAAAAGCTATCCGTCCCGACACAGCTTTAGTAAGCATTATGTATGCCAATAACGAGATAGGTACTTTAGAGCCTATTACGGAAATTGGCGCTATTTGCCGCAAAATGGGTGTATGGTTTCACACAGATGCGGTGCAGGCGGCAGGAGCTGTATTTATTGACGTAAACGCACAAAATATCGATATGTTAAGCATTTCAGCACATAAATTTAACGGGCCTAAAGGTGTGGGTGCGCTATACATTAAGCGCGGCATTATGCCCGAGATATTTATGGACGGCGGCGCACAGGAAAACGGCAAGCGCGCAGGCACTGAAAACGTTGCCGGTATCGTGGGGCTTGGCGAAGCAATAGCCCGTGCTACCGCTCATCTCGACGAAAAACGCGCTCATCTTGTAGCAATGCGCAACCGTGTAATAGAGCATATTATGGCAATGCCGCAAGTAAAGCTAAACGGCCCTGCCGACGGTGACAAGCGCTTGCCGGGCAATGTAAACGCAAGCTTCACAGCCGCCGAGGGCGAAAGCCTTTTACTATTGCTTGATATGAAAGGCATATGCGCATCATCAGGCTCTGCGTGCGCTTCGGGCAGCCTTGATCCAAGCCACGTTTTACTTGCAATCGGTATGAAGCACGAGCTTGCGCACTGTTCCCTGCGCATAAGCTTTGGCGTGCAAAACACTATGGAAGATGCCGAATATGTGTGTACAGCGCTTGACGAAATAGTGCCTAAGGTACGTGAGCGCAGCCCATTATGGCATCCCGAAGCAAAAGATTAAATAATAAAATATTAAAAAGCGCCTAAATGAAAGGAAGTATAATTAATGTACTCAGCAAAAGTAATGGACCATTTTGCCAATCCGCGCAATGTGGGTGAAATAGAAAATGCCGATGGTATCGGCGAAGTAGGCAATCCAAAATGCGGCGATATAATGAAAATGTATTTAAAGATAGATAATAATATCATTACCGATGTAAAATTTAAAACCTTTGGCTGCGGTGCTGCTATTGCTACTTCCAGCATTGCTACCGAAATGATAAAAGGCAAAAGCATAGATGAAGCACTCACGCTCACCAATAAAGCGGTAGTAGAAGCACTGGACGGTTTACCTCCTGTAAAGCTGCATTGCTCCGTGCTTGCAGAGCAAGCGGTGAAATCGGCTTTATCCGATTATTATCGCCGACAAGGTGTAGATCCTGAGCCGATAGTAGGCAAAATAGAAGAAGACTGCCACGCGTGCGGAATATAAAATAAAGGAAAAACATATGTCTGATGTAAATTTTGGCAGTAGCTTTAGCACATACGAAAAGCAAGATAAAGTACTTGTGGCATTATCGGGCGGAGTAGATTCCAGTATGTGCGTGAAAATATTAAAAGACCAGGGATTTGACGTAACTGCGCTTGTAATACGCTTTTCTCCTGCCCACGATAAAGCTGTAGAGGCGGCTACTATAGCCGCAAAAGAGCTTTCTATTCCATTGCACGTAGCAGATTGCGAAGAGGTGTTTAAATCCGAAATCATCACCCCTTTTTGTGAGCAATACTGCCGCGGCATCACGCCGTCTCCTTGCGTAAAATGCAATGAGCTAGTTAAATTTACAACGCTTGCCAATGCTGCAACAGCACTCGGCATACATCTTATTGCCAGTGGCCACTATGCGCGTGTATCAGATTTAAACGGTAAATACTACGTATCTACAGCCGAAAGTAAAGCGCGT
>JAVWEG010000069.1:0-10116 GCA_036641735.1 Oscillospiraceae bacterium | reverse complement strand
TTCAATTTGGGAAGAAATAGGAACACACCAAAAAATATTCGGTTCTTTTTTATCAGGAAAGGCATAGAAGCATGGTCGGTTATGGACACCTTCTTTGTTTTTCATTAGGCAACCGTCAGGATCGTGCTTTGTGAAAAAATCGTCTGCAATAAAGAAAAAAGTTCCTTGTTTCATTTGACATTAAACCTTTCTTGTAAAAAGTTAAGGCTCTGTCTTTCAACAGAGCCTTAACGAACCATTTGAACCCGATTATTTATTTCAGCTCCGCTATCGGTAAGCGGAGATACATTTGAACCCGATTATTTATTTCGGCTCCGCTATCGGTAAGCGGAGATACATTTGAGGTATTGCTACCCTTTGATAGTAGTATACGCAAAGATATAAAATATGTCAAGAACTTTTTTACATTTCCAGTGCTGTTTTTGTGGTTTCCGCTGTTTGAATAAAATCTACATAATTTTTATCCACATCATATAAATTAAACATTTATAACAACCTTTCAATAAAAAAAGCAGGGTACAAACCCTGCTTTAACATATCACAGTTCACATTTAAGGCTGTGAAGCACCTAACATGATAACTTGCATTCAAAGTAGCAAGGCACTTAACATGATAACTTGCGTTTAAAGTAGCAAGGCACTTATCATCAAAGGTACCTATACCTTACTGTTATTATTATACGCTGCACCTTGAATTATGTCAATAACTTTTTTCAAAGGGTAGCAGAAAAATTACTTTGTACAAAAGCGGCAATTATTGCACCAACTGCCGCAATGCCTGCTACGATTATGGCGATAGTTGTTGCGTTCTTTAGCCATTCCTTCGTAAAAATGTATTCATTCATATTTATGCTCTCCATTCTATCATTTTATTGTGGCTTATGCAAACAAAAAGCGGATTTTTACAAGGCGCAAAATTACAATTCGGCATCCCATTCTCCGCTGCTGCTTTCTAGGATTTTCTTTAGGTCTTTCAGCTGAGCTTTGGCTCTTTCGCGGCTATGGGCTTTATTATTAGAGCGTGACCTGGGCGAACAGGCGCTAAAGCTTCGTAGGCAGGATAAAAACAAGCGGCAGGCTTGATTGATTTCGATTTGCCGCGCCCAGCCTTTATCATCCTTCAGCTGCGTTAGGATAGCCTCGCGTACCTCGCTGTATATTTTGCTGTAATCCTCTTTAAACGTGCTTTTTGCTCCTGTAAGCCTTTCACGCGCGGCTTTTGCGGTAAGCGCGTATTTATCCGATAAATTTTTAATTTGCGTGTTTTCCATAATTTCGTCAATCGTTTGCTTTAGCAAGGATTTAAACGGCTCATTTTCGATAAATACGCTATAGGGTGTAAGGCGCTCGGGGAAAGCACCCAGCAATAAATCGTAGGCAGCAGTAGCCTTTATTGTGCTGCGTAGCCGCAGCAGCATATTATCGTTAAGTACAGAGCCGGCGGCATTACTTAAAGGTGCTAAGGAGAGGTCGTTGCTTTTAATGAAGCGCAAAATCTGATTGCCAAGCAAATTGTTTATCTCTTTTTGCGCGGCTACAATATTAAACACCGTGCGCTCTGCGCCGTTGCCATAATATACGGATAATTGCCTCGCTTTATCGATATAATCAGCATAAAGCTTAGTGAAGCCCGGCAGCTGTAATAAAACAGCTGTAAGCTTATCAAGCTCGTTTTTAAGCTTAGGCTCAAGGAGCTTGTAGGCTAGGCGACCGTTTTCAGGCAGCGACGAGCAGATGAAAAATAATTGCTTTGAGATATCGCTCAAAACCTCGTCACTTAAGGTGCTTACATTAAAAGGAATATTTGCAGCTTGAAGTACATTTTCGCCGAAAATATCCGCAATTTGATTGTTCAAGGACGTAAAGCCGGCTTTATCTAAATGAATGTTATTTATAAACTCTTCAAAGTCGGCTTTAAGCAGCTTTTCTATATCGTCCGCTTGCATATGCAGCTGCTTTATTTCTTCCGCGAAAAGCTCTTTATTAAAGGCGGCGCGAATATGCTCGCTTGCAATGGCAAAGCGCTCAGGTGGAATAAATTCCTCGTGTAAATCAGCGGATTTATCCCAAAACATAATGTGAGCGTGCGGATGACCTTTTTTATTATGAAAGCTTGCTACCCAGCAGAAGCTTTCGGGCTTGATATTCATCTCTTTAGCGATGGCATTTACCTTTGCTTGCGTAAGCGCTTGCCAAGCATCACGCGCGTAAAAGCCCTTTATTTGTGCGGTTTCATCATCGAGTGACAGCACCGAGCGGTGTATTATTTTGCCATCGCTCGAGGCTTTACGTATTATGCTCTTTGCAAGCTCAAAGTCTTGGATATTATCGGGCACGATATGGCCTGTTAATGTACCCCAAAGGGAAAAGCCACACCCCGGATTATATTCGCACTCTTTTAACTTAGTGGCAATATAGCGGAGGTGTTTCACATCAAGCATAGGCTTAAGCTCGTTTTTTACTTCGGAATGCCATTGCTTATATACTACGCCTTGCATAATGTACACCTCCGCATATTATTTACTGCTGTTATTCGGTCTGTGCCTTGCGCGCACCCACGAATGCGATTTTATCCACATTTATCTCGTAACGTGTGCGCTTTACACCGTCCTTTTCGTAGGTGCTGGTACGCATTGCGCCGCTGATGGCGATAGGGTCGCCCTTATGAAAATATTTAGCTAAAAAGTCGGCATCAGATTGCCAAGCCACTAAATCGAAAAAATCGGTTTCCGCATCCTTATTAGCACGTTTCGGGCGCTGCACAGCGAGTGATGAGCGACATAGCCGCTTATCATCAGCCAACATTTTCGGCTCAGGATCACTTGCAAGGCGGCCTGTCATAGTAACAATGTTTAAATCCATAGTAAATCTCCTTTATTATTATATATTAGGCGAAAAATCGAAAATTGAAAAAACGCTTTACATTTCCATAGCATCAGCTTCTTCCATTTGGCAGCGAGGAATGTCTGAACGCTGCTCTGCTACGTTGTCGCTCCAATTTAGAAAATTACCTTCTTCATCGCAAATATATCTAAAGCTATGTTCGTTAACGCTGTCAACCAGCTTTACCCATTGAGGAAAATATACAGCGCTCCAGCAATATTCACCGGTGAAATGAATACCGTCTAAAAATACACCCTTGTGGGGTTCGATATCTTTATTCGGGGAAATAAGTGCGTTTAGCATTCTTGTATCGTGCGCACGCACACCCTTTAGGACATCGTATCTCGTAATAAAATTCGGCTGATGCTTTGAAATCCCCGTTTGCTCTGTTACAGATAGGCGGTGCTCCTCGGCAAAGGCGGCAAGGGAGACAAAGCCGATAGTGTCTACATAGCTGGCTGTGTATTTGCCGTTATCGCCAATAACAATAATATCGCCAACCGATAAGCTATGTCCGGTAAAGTCGGAAGGTAAATTATTATTAAATTTGTCAAATATCGTATCTAAAGTATCGTCAGTATCAAGTACATCTTGATATGTATGAGCATACATATCAATGGTAGGCACGATATACCTTTCTGCTAACTGCCTAAAGCCTTCAAACCTGACATCAAGCACACTTGCCACAGCCTTCGGCATTTGATATATGTCAACGGTTCGTGATGCAGGCGGATGCTCATTGTGTAAAAGTGCATTGCTGCTTGTATTAAGCGCTTTATTTTCTGCCATAATATCCTCCTTAAAATTAAACAGACAGCCTTGTAAAAGCTGTCTGTCAGTGTGGTGTTTTATTTTAGTGTTACAATACTATGCCTTTTGAATTGTTCCTGTTTTCAGATATAATGTATTTTATACTATTACCATTAAAGTTAATTATCACATTTTCGGGTTTTTTATATTCATCTACGAAAATGCCTATTATTTCATTTGACTTAATGCATGTAAGCTGTGACGA
The DNA here is from genome assembly GCA_036641735.1 of Oscillospiraceae bacterium. Taxonomy (GTDB): domain Bacteria; phylum Bacillota; class Clostridia; order Oscillospirales; family Ruminococcaceae; genus JAGPHI01. The sequence continues at coordinate 6,219 of JAVWEG010000069.1, read as the reverse complement.
TACAATTTTTATGCTTTCTTTTTTTAATTGATTGATTGCTAAAACAAAGCAAGTATATGCTGACGGATTTTCAATTTGAATAAATCGCCAATTTGTAGTGAGTGGAAAAATATTGGATTTTTGAAAAATTGATGTTTCAAAAGATGTTATTTGCAAGCCTCCAACATCTTTTACCGCAAATTTGCCCATTATTAAGCAGCTGCAGTTTTCTAAACGTTTATTAAGCTCTTCGTAATCTTTTTCGCTTTTTATTGGCTGTGTATATATCTGTGGTAAAATGCTTTCTTCAATTTTTTGTTTGCATCTGTTTTTATTTAGCAGGTTAAAAAATTTGTCGACAATTAGTTCTTTAAATACAATACCTAAAATAAAAGTAATTGCACTGACAAATGCTGTTATAATCCACATCGGGGTATCTTCAAGGAAAAGTATTAAATTTTCCATTACTGTTTCCCCCTTTGTAGCTCTACTGTGTGATATTCGTCGTCTTTTTTGCAAATATTCATGGCAATGCTTATTAGCTTTTGTGATAAACTATCGCATTTGGATTTACTTGATAGCATAAAGACGATTTTTCCGATTCTCACTTCTTGAAATGGTAAAGCTAGGTTGAGTATGCGAAAAATACAATTTATGAATGTTTGTGCGTACTCTTTTTCAAATAAACACACAATGTCAAACAATTCGCTTTTCACCATGAAAAACGATAAACGATTTAATGGAATATTGATATCACTTTTATCTATTTGCTCCTGAAGAAATGTAAAATCAAAGTATGGTTTGCTATTGTTGCCGATATAGTATGATAAATTAGTTGGACTAATGCTGTCAATTAGCTTTACTAAGCTGCATATCGATGCTCCGCTTGGAGACAAAAAATACATCGTGCGTTCAATTACGTCTGCATAGGTTATAGTATCTAAAGAAACTTGCCCGCTAAGAAGCTCTTGGCTTCTACTTTCGAATAATCCCCAAAGCTGTGTTTTGTTTTCGAGCATTTCGCCTTTTTCGTTAAATTCCAATTCAACGGCGTTATGTGTATGCACATATTTTTCTGCAGTTTCTTTTGGCACATTTATAAGAATAAGAAGTGAAACTGTGTTTGACGGTCCGTGACCGTAATATCCGCAATTACAACCTTTAACAAAAAATACTGTTCCGTCAAAGCTTTCTAAAACAGCATAATTATCGCTAAAATCAATTTCGCGATAATTTTCAAACAAGAAATTAGCTCTGTCGAAAAAGGTTTTGAATTTCCGATATGGGAAATGAGCTTTGATTTTTTCGATACATTCCTTATTATCATAAATTGTATTGTCAAATTCCAGTATAGGCATAAGGTTTTCTCCTCCCAAAGCTATGCTTTAATACTAGATTACCACATTTTCGTATTTTGTTCAATTTTCTTTGTTGCTTTTAAAAAGTCAAGCTCGATGCTAAAGCTTTTGTTTGTGCGGCGCAATAGCGTTATGTAGATGAATTGCAGCGCAATTACGCCTGTGAGTACGAGTACAAGGTATGGCATATTAGTTCTCCTTTCTCATCTATTTTTACTTTGATGATAATGCCTTATAGCGCTTACGTATCGCTCCAAAGGTTAATTTGGGCACTCCGCTGATAACGTTGTTGGCATCTACAGTAACCTTAATTATGGTAAAGTCGGTCGGGATATCGTACATAATATTTAAAAGCAATTCGGATATAACGATATGCAGGCCGCTTGCTCCCATATTAAGCGCCAGTGCTTTTCTTGCAATTTCGCGCAGTGCATCGTCGGTAATGTCAAGCTCTACATTGTCAAGCTTAAAGAGCGATTTATATTGCATTATAATGTTGTTTTCGGGCATTTTTAATATATCTGCAAGGTCGTTTTCATCAGGAGGATTTAAAGCTGCCACTACAGGGATATTAACGATAAGCTCGTGTATGAGGCCTGCAAGCTCAAGGTCGTGCGGCTGCATAGGGCAGGCTTTGCTAAATTCACCTCCAAGCACAAATAAGATATTTTTAGTATCAATGGAAACAATTTCAGTGTCGGTGCTGCTTGCTTTTGGCGGCAAAACGACATTACAGATACATCCACTCAGCAGCTTTGCAAGAGCGAATTGACAGCTTGTGCTGTCGGTGCATTTAGTTATCTCGTCTATTTGGTCAATGTATATAATGCCGGTTTCGGCACGTTCGATGCTGAAATCTGCGCATCTAATGAGCTTTAAAAGCATATCGCCGAGGTCGTCACCATATTGCATAGGTTTACGAAGAGCAGCTGCATTTATTGCGATAAATGGTACGTTAAGTGCTTGAGAGAGAGCCTGCACAAGCGAATATTTGCCGACACCTGCAGAGCCTATCAAGAGAATATTGCTTTTTTGTATTGCGGCTGCGCTTAAAATACGTTTATAATGGTTATAAACCGTAACGGCGAGCGCCTTTTTGGCAAGGTCTTGTCCGATAATGCTTTTGTCGAGCAGCTCTTTTATTTCACAGGGAGTACGCACATCGGTAAAATTCAAAGAATTAGCAGCTTTGTTTTTAGCGGGTAAATCCATACTGCTTTTCAAAAGAGAGTGGCATTGCACAATACATTCGTTGCAAATATTCACATCGGGGCCAATTATCAAATGCGCTACATCAGCCTGAGGCTTGCCGCAAAAGCTGCATTTTAAGCTATTACTATCCGTGACTTTTTCCGCCATATCGAATCCTCCTTTTTACATTTCTAAATCGTCATCGCAGTCTTGCTGTGTGAAAACAGGCGCTTGTGCTACATTGCTTTGCGGCTCATCCATATTAAGTAAAATGTTTAATTCGTTGCGCTTTGAAATTTTTTCCGTCAGTTCTTTTTCTTGTGCAAATGGTGCTTGCAGCTCAGTACGCGCATTTTCAAGCTGTACTTTAGTGTCGGTTATAGTTTGCCGCACGTTTTCAAGCTTTTCAGCAAGTTTATCAAGCAGATTGTCAATGCGCGTGAGGTTGCCAAACATATCAGAGCCGAGCGAAACAGAGTGTGTTAACGTGCCTTTCAGCGATAAACGGTATTCGTTTTTATTGCTGTCGTAATATAGCGACATAGTAAAGCCTCTATATTTGCCAAGGAGAATGGCATCAGGGCTTGTCATTTTTGCGCAAGCATCGAGAATAGCCTTGCCTGCCATTTCCTTTTCTGTATGTGTTGTGCCTAAGATTTCCATAGGGGCAAAGTTATCCGGTAATTTTTTATTTGCCGCCAGCAATTCTATATCCGCCACATATCCTGCTTCGCGTTCTGCAAGGCTTACGAGCTCCTGTGGATATTTGCGTAAAACAAGCCCCTCAAGTGTGTATTTCTGGCTTAGATAATAGCTTTTAAGGGTGCTTAATCGGCTTATATCCATATCAAGATTGCACTTTACAATAATAAGCGGATTGCCTGTGGCAAGTGCTTTTATTTCGGCATAAGAGAGTGCGGTTTCGTCCACGTCCTCGGCAGCGCGAAGCGGCGCTTTGCTTGTCATTATTTGCGCTATAAAGCGTTGCTTGTTTTCCACAAGCTGATATAGATAGCTATCAAAGGTGCCCTCGGTGACATATCTGTAAATATCCACCTCGGGGTTAAGATTGCCACGACGAATAATGCGGCCAAGACGCTGTGCAAGGTCTGAGGGGCGCCATGGACAATCAAGGTCGTGCAGCGCCACAAGATGATTTTGCACGTTGGTACCGGCACCCATTTTTTGTGTGCTTCCGAGTAAAACACGCACTTGACCGCTACGTGTTTTAGCAAACAGCTCTTTTTTCTGTACTTCTGTATTTGCATCATGGATAAAAGCAATTTCGTGCATAGGAATACCTTTGGATATTAGCTTGCGTTTTAAATCGTCGTACACGTTTATAAATTGCTCTGATATAATTCGAGATGCACCGTCTCCGCTTTCTTGCAGTTCAATAGGGCGCTGTGATTTCGGTGTAGATAAATCGCAAAAAACAAGCTGCACACCATAAATTTCGGTAGTTTTTTTCCATATTTGATATATATTTTTGGCACACACAGACACCTTATTTTCGGTGTCATCACTTGCTAAAGGATTAATTAAACGCATATCAAGGGCAAGCTTTCTTCCGTCGTTTGTCACCTTTAGCATATTGTCGACGGTGGGGTCAACGCTACCGCCGTGAATGTCTTCAGCGCGATCGGCAAGCTCTGCCAGCATTGCTTTTTGCATTTCGGAGGCTTTTATAACTTCAGTATGAAAAGTTGCTTTTGGTACAGGAAGGTTTAGCATATCGGCAGTTTGTATATCGGCTACCTCTTTAAAGGTTGACATAAGCTCAGGTAGGTTATAGAATTTGGCAAACCGTGTTTTAGCCCTGTAGCCCGTACCCTCCGGCGCTAATTCGGGAGCCGTAACGGTTTCGCCAAAGGTGGCTGCCCATTCGTCAAAATGTTCAAGCCCCATATCGTGCAAAGCGTTATATTGCAAATAGCGCTGAATAGTATATAGCTCCACCATTGAGTTTGAAATGGGAGTACCTGTAGCAAAAATAATGCCCTTGCCGTCTGTGATTTCATCAAGATATCTGCATTTCATAAATAGGTCTGAAGATTTTTGCGCGTCTGTTTGTGCAATTCCACCAACATTACGCATTTTAGTCATAAGGAACAGATTTTTAAAATAGTGCGACTCATCTATAAATATTCGGTCAACACCAAGCTCCTCAAATGTGACAACATTGTCCTTACGGCTTTGGTCGTTAAGCTTAGCAAGCTTTGCAACTAATTCTTTGCGCGAACGCTCCATTTGTTTTACAGTGAAATTTTCACATTTTGCGCGTTTGGCTTCGTCAATCCCACTTATCATTTCATCAAGCTGCTGTTGCAAAATAGCCTCCTTGCGCTCTTTAGACATAGGTATCTTTTCAAATTGGCTGTGGCCGATAATGATTGCATCATAATCGCCTGTGGCAATACGAGCACAAAATCTTTTGCGGTTTTTCGTTTCAAAGTCCTTTTTCTTAGCTACTAAAATATTTGCGGATGGGTACAGCTGTAACCATTCTGCCGCCCATTGCTCTGTGATATGGTTAGGCACGACAACAAGGGATTTACTGCAAAGACCAAGCCGCCGACTCTCCATTGCAGCAGCGACCATTTCGTAGGTTTTCCCTGCGCCAACTTCGTGTGCGAGTAATGTGTTTCCACCATAAATTATATGTGCAATGGCATTAACTTGGTGTTTTTCCAGCGTGATTTCGGGGTTCATACCATAAAAAGCAATGTGCCTGCCGTCATATTCGCGTGGGCGAGTGCTGTTAAAGGTTTGATTGTACAATGCGCAAAGCATCTCACGGCGGTCGATATCCTGCCATAGCCATTCTGTAAATTTAGATTTGATCAGCTCTTGCTTATCTTGCGCGATTTGCGTTTCTACTCTATTAAAAACGCGAACCTCATTACCGTTTTCGATTTTCACATCAAAAATGCGCACATCTTTCAAATTCAAGGTTTGCTCAAATATGTGATATGCGGAAATGCGCTTAGTGCCAAAGGTGGTATTGGCGCAAATATTGTTAAACCCGGCAGTTTTTCCGGCAACGTGCCACCGGGCAGTGCTTTTAGAATAAAGCACATCAATTTTGCTGCGAGTATGGCTATCTGTATTGAGCATTTCAAATATAAATTGCTTGTATATCTCAGGCGGTATCCAAGTAGCACCTATGCGTGCGCCTATTTCCGCAGCGGTAAGCTCCACAGGCTGCACGGCGCGAAGTGCGTCTATATTGCACTTTAATTCGTTTTTTGTCTCGGAGGGGGACGCATCGTAAAGTGTCTGTGCCATTTGCAATTTTTTGCGTACGTTTCCGGAAAGATATTCGTCTGTCGTTACCAGTGGAAAAGCATTTATGTCTGCATACTTTGCTGTGTTTATATCGCATTTGATATCGCGATACACAACACCTAAAAGCTCCTGCTCCAGCACCTTAGAGCTCTTGTCTGTTAAGCTGCTCATATACTCCATATCTACGTGTGCCTTTTCGGAAAGGGATAAAGCGAGCGCCTCGCTTGCTGTGTCCACGTGAGTTATCGGAATGTGCGGCTTTATTGTGCGCTTTGTAAAAATATCGGCTTTGCCTGTATAATTACCCTCATCATCAAATACTTCAAGCGAACATAAAAGTGAGTAGCTTGCATCCTCATTAAATGCAAGGCTGTTGCCACGGCTCGTAAGCCACCCATATTTT
>JAVWEG010000068.1:0-10208 GCA_036641735.1 Oscillospiraceae bacterium | reverse complement strand
CTATTTTGTAAAAGCTACATCAGCCCAAAGCTTATTTCGAGTGCAGCATCCACTCGGCGCAAATCGTTTTCGTCAAGATGACCTGTTTTTTCGCGCAGGCGTTGCTTATCAAGCGTGCGAATTTGCTCTAAAAGCACGACCGAGTCCTTAGTAAGTCCGCAATGGTCTGCCTTTAAATCTATATGAGTGGGGAGATTGGTTTTGTCGTGTTTAGACGTGATAGCAGCGGCTATCACTGTGGGGCTGTGGCGGTTACCGGTATCGTTTTGCACTATAAGTACAGGTCTTACACCGCCTTGCTCAGAGCCTATTACAGGGCTTAAATCCGCATAAAAAACCTCGCCGCGTTTGATATCCAATGTTTTATTCCTCTCTTTCACTGCTCACAAATATTTTCATATCTATTTTGGGCATTGAAAGTCTTGAATATTCACTTATATTCATCTAATTCTAAAAAGCTAACGAGTGTTTTAAATATTTTCCACCACAACTATAGCTGTGGCTATGCCTGCCTCGTGAGTAACGGATACTTGTATGCGTAAATTATTTTCTTCAATAAATTGCAAAATCTCTGTGTGCAGTACAAAGTAAGGGCGACCGCTATCGTGGCGCAACAGCTCTATACTGCGCATATCATAAGCGAAAAGCCCTACTCCGAGAGCTTTTACCAATGCTTCTTTAGCTGCAAATGCGGCAGCGAGCGTTTCGGCACGTTTGCCGCGTTTTTCGTAAAGTAAAATCTCGCTTGCGCCAAAGCAGCGATTAATAAAATTTTCACGCTGGGCAGACTTTGCAAGGCGGGCAATTTCGGCACTGTCTATGCCTATTCCGAATATCATAAATAATACCTCTTAATAATAATTTATATATAGTATACAGTTTTTAGCTGCATTTTCCAATACAAAAGCCGATAAACACTGTTAAATTAAAATAACAGTTGACACACGACATTTCTCATTGTATAATTTGATTTGTTGATTATATCTAATTAGAGCTATATTATAGCTTTGGCTAGGGTAAAATCCAATTCCTACCTATAGGGTTAAGGGAGGGACAAAGATGTCGGAAATCAGAATAAAGGACAATGAATCACTTGATAGCGCACTGCGCCGTTTTAAGCGTTCTTGCGCACGCTCTGGTGTACTTGCTGAAGTGCGTAAGCGCGAGGCTTACGAGAAGCCGTCGGTTAGACGCAAGAAGAAGTCCGAAGCTGCCCGCAAGCGCAAGTTTAAGTAATATTGCGGACACGCGGTAAATACGCGATGAAGCGGGCCTTTAGTTAGGCTCGCTTTTTGTTTCAAACTTATGAGGTGTAGTATGTCTGTGTTTATCCCCGATTATATTTTCGAGCGAGTTACGGCAATATCGATAGAGCGTTTAAAAAGTATGGGAATTAAAGCATTGATACTTGATGTGGACAATACGCTCACACAGCACGGCTCGCAAACGCTTGATGATGATATAGCGCTTTGGCTTGAGACATTAAAGCGTGCCAATATAAAGCTAATGATAGCTTCTAACAATGTGGCAAAGCGTGTACAGCCGTTTGCAAATAAAATCAATCTTGACTTTACTGCGTTTTGTGTAAAGCCGTTACCGTTTGGGCTTATGCGTGCGTGCAAAGCGATGAACGTAAATAAACACGAAACAGCGCTTGTGGGTGACCAGATATTTACAGATACACTCGCTGCGCATTTTTACGGTATACCTATGCTGATGGTAAATCCTATTCACGAAGATTATATAATTACAATACGTATAAAACGTTTTTTGGAAAAACCGTTTATTGCGCGTTATTATAAAAATGGCAAAGAGCTTATCTCTGCCCATAAAAAGAAAGAGGATATTCAAAATGACCAATAGAGCGAATACATTGCTTGCGCGCTTACCTGATTGTGAAGCTGCGCTGATAAAAACCGATTTTAACCGTTTTTATTTTTTGGGGCTTGATACGGGAGATGCAGGCACGGTACTTATTTTGCAGAATAAGACATATTTTATCATAGATTCGCGTTATATAGAAATCGCGCGACGTGAGATAAAAGATGCAGAAGTGATTTTGGAAAAAAGGGTAAATGAGCAAATATTGGAGCTTTTGCAAACACACGGTGTAGCTACGCTTTATATCGAAAGTAAAATATCCGTAGCCGAAATGTACAATTTGCGTGAAAAGCTTGTGGGAATAGAGCTTGATGAGACAAACAAGCTGTCTTGTGCAATTGATGCTATCCGTGCTATTAAGTCGGAGAGCGAGATAGAGGCAATGCGCAAAGCACAAGTAATTACAGACGATTGCTTTACGCATATTTTGCCGTTTATTAAGCCGGGAGTACGCGAGATAGATATTGCCCTTGAAATGGAAATGTTTATGCGTAAGCGTGGCGCGCAAAAGCTTGCGTTTAATACTATTTTAGTGGCAGGACAAAAAACGAGCTTGCCACACGGCGAGCCGGGCGATAATATAATTAACAGCGGCGATTTTGTAACAATGGATTTTGGCGCTAATGTTGACGGATATTGCACAGATATGACGCGTACTGTAGCTGTGGGCAGTGTGACAGACGAGATGAGAAAAGTGTACGATACAGTACTGACGGCACAGCTTGAGGCAGCCGCACGCGCAAAGGGCGGTATGCGTGGCTGTGATGTGGATAAAATAAGCCGCGATATCATATATGCGGCAGGCTACGAAGGCTGTTTTGGACACGGGCTTGGACATTCTCTTGGCATTGAGATACACGAAAATCCTTGTTACAACCCTACGTGTGAGGAAATAGTGCGTACAGGTATGATGATGACAATAGAGCCGGGTATTTATTTGGCAGGTAAATTTGGTGTGCGCATAGAAGATACAGTCATTGTAAAGGCAAATGGTGTAGAAATTTTAGGCACCAGCGATAAAAACCTTATTATTCTTTAATAAAGGCTTGAAAAAGCACTTACAATAAGGTAAACTTAGTATAGCAATAAAAATGAAAAGAACCTATTCAATTTTTGGAGGATAATTTTATGATATCAGCAGGCGAATTTCGCAATGGTATTACTTTTGAAGAAGAAGGCAATGTTTTACAGATAGTGGAGTTTCAGCACGTGAAGCCAGGCAAAGGCGCAGCATTTGTGCGCACTAAAACACGCAATATTATCACAGGCTCGGTTATAGAGAGAACATATAACCCTACAGCTAAATTCCCTACGGCTACTATAGACCGCAGAGAAATGCAATATTTATATGAAGACGGTGGATTGTGCTACTTTATGGATATTGAAACATATGAGCAAATGCCGCTTAATGCTGCGGATATGTCCGATAGCTTTAAATTTGTAAAAGAAAATGAGCAAGTTAAAGTGCTATCGTATAAAGGAAAAGTGTTTGGCATAGAAGCACCGAACTTTGTTACATTACAAGTAACAAAGACAGAGCCTGGAATGAAGGGCAACACCGCTACTAACACACTAAAGCCTGCTCTATTAGAGACAGGTGCGGAAATACGCGTACCGCTGTTTATCAACGAGGGCGATCTTATAAGAATAGATACGCGCGTAGGCGAATATATGGAACGCGCATAATATTATTAATTCTGTCAAGAATAACGACATTATTTACACAAAAATAAAGGAGGCATATTATGAATCTTACAGAAAAGACAGCATATATCAAGGGCTTAATGGAAGGTCTTGAGCTAGACGCAGGCAAAAAGGAAACTAAGGTTTTAGCAGCATTGCTAGACATCGTTACCGATTTAGCTAACGACGTAAGTGATATACAAGACGATGTATCGCAATTATACGATGAGGTAGATGCGATAGATGAGGATATGGACGACCTTGAGAGCTATGTTTTCGATGACGAAGATGATGACGACGAGGACGACGAAGAAATTTATGAGATTACTTGCCCAAATTGTGGCGAAGTAGTATGCGTAGATGAAGATATGCTTATGGACGATAACCTTTGCTGCCCTAATTGCGATACTAAGTTTGAAATAGACTTTGGTGAAGATTGCGATTGCGGCGAAGATTGCGATTGCTGCAAAGAGTAATTTCCTGAATTAATGTTTAAAACACAGCATTGAGCTTTGCTCGGTGCTGTGTTTTTGTTTTGGAGCATAGACTGTGCAAACCGTACAAAAGCTGTTTGATAAAAATAAAAATATGTGATATAATTAAAGCATATAACACAGCAAAAATACAAATTGGAGCTAATAAAGGAGCTAAATATGGATACAAGCGTATATAGCGGAAAAACATTGCTTATTACAGGTGGCACAGGCAGCTTTGGCAACACTGTATTAAAGCATTTTTTGGGTACAGATATTGGAGAAATAAGAATATTTTCACGCGATGAAAAAAAACAGGACGATATGCGCAAGGCGCTTAATAACGAAAAAGTAAAATTTTATATAGGCGATGTACGTAATATAGATAGCATAAAAAATGCTATGCGTGGCGTGGATTATGTATTCCACGCGGCGGCGCTAAAGCAAGTGCCATCGTGCGAGTTTTTCCCTATGGAGGCGGTGCGTACCAATGTTTTAGGCACTGACAATGTGCTTACAGCGGCTATCCACGCTAAAGTAAAAAAAGTAGTGTGCCTATCTACCGACAAAGCGGCATATCCTATTAATGCAATGGGCATATCTAAGGCAATGATGGAAAAGGTAATAGGAGCAAAGGCGCTTACTGTAAAAAACAGTGAAACAACTATTTGCTGTACGCGATATGGCAATGTAATGGCGAGCAGAGGCAGTGTAATACCGCTGTTTATAGAGCAGATAAGAGCAGGCAAGCCTATCACGGTGACCGATCCTAATATGACACGTTTTCTTATGAGCTTAGATGAGGCGGTGTCACTCGTAACATTCGCTTTTGAAAATGCAAATCCGGGTGATTTGTTTGTGCAAAAAAGCCCGGCTTCTACAATAGAGGATTTGGCACGCGGCGTGCAGCAGCTATTCGGGGATACGGGTATACACGTTATAGGTACTCGCCACGGCGAAAAGCTATATGAAACATTGCTAACACGCGAAGAAAGAGTACGCAGTGAAGATTTGGGCGGATATTATAGGGTGTCGGCAGATGGGCGAGACCTTAATTATGACAAATATTTTGTAAACGGAGCAGTGCAAACACAAGCAGATGAAGCTTATACCAGCCACAATACACAGCGCCTTGACGTGCAAGGTGTAGTGGACAAGCTTATGGAGCTTGATTATATCAAAGAGGAGCTTGATAGTCTTGGCAAATAAAGCTATGCCAATTTTAATTACAGGCTCAAGCGGCTTCGTTGGTAAAAATCTTGTGTGCCGCCTTGCAAATGAGGACTACACAGATGTAATGTGCTACGACATTGATGTGCCGCACGATAAATTATATGATTATGTGCAAAGAGCCGATTTTATATTTCATTTGGCAGGGGTAAACAGACCTGTGAATAAAGAAGATTTTTACACGGGTAATCGAGGGCTGACAGAGGAAATTTTGCATATTTTAGAGCAAAATAATCGTAAAACACCTTTGCTTTTATCCTCTAGTATTCAGGCATTATTAGACAATGATTACGGCAAAAGCAAAAAAGCCGCTGAGGATGCAGTGCTTGCATATGGGGAAAAATGCGGCACAGATGTATATGTTTATCGTTTGCAGGGAGTGTTTGGCAAATGGTGTCGCCCTGCATATAATAGCGTAGTGGCAACATTTTGCTATAATGTAGCGCACGGCATAGAATGTGAAGTGCGTGATGCGCAATACAAGTTTCCGCTGATATATATAGATGATGTCGCGGAATGTTTTTTGCACGCATTGCAAGGAAAGGCGCTGCGCGATGAAGCAAATGTTTTTTGCCGCGTAGAGCCTGTATATGAGGTGTCGCTCGGCAATTTACGTGATAAATTATTGCAGTTTAAAGAAAGCCGCAAGGATTTATCAGTAGCTGATATGTCGGATAAATTTACAAGTAAGCTTTATTCCACTTATTTATCGTATCTTGATATGAAGGATTTTGCGTATCCGCTTGTTATGAATACTGATGAACGAGGCAGCTTTACCGAGTTTTTGCGCACCGATGACAGAGGGCAGGTGTCGGTAAATATATCAAAGCCGCATATAGTAAAGGGCAATCATTGGCACGACAGTAAAAACGAGAAGTTTTTAGTGGTAAAAGGGAAGGGCATAATACGCTTTAGAGCCATTGGCAGCAATGATATCCACGAGTATAAGGTGAGCGGAGATAAGCTAGTGGTGGTAGATATTCCCACAGGCTATACGCACAATATCGAGAATGTCGGCGATGATGATATGGTGACTGTAATGTGGGTAAACGAGCCATTTAATAAGGATAAGCCCGACACATATTTTTTAAAGGTGTGATAAAATGAGCAAGCTAAAAGTGATGACAATAGTAGGCACTCGCCCTGAGATAATACGCTTATCTGAGGTGATAAAGTGCTGCGATAAATATTTCGAGCATTTGCTCGTGCATACAGGGCAAAATTATGATTACTCGCTAAATGGTGTTTTTTTTAAAGATTTAGAGCTGCGTGAGCCGAATTATTATCTTGATAGTGTAGGCAAAGACCTCGGAGAAACGATGGGCAATATTATTGCCAAAAGCTATGAGCTTATGGAAAATACTCGTCCGGATGCAGTATTGCTTCTTGGAGATACTAATTCGGCACTTAGTGCCATCAGCGCAAAGCGCCTTAAAATACCGATTTTTCATATGGAGGCAGGAAATCGCTGTTGGGACTGGAATGTGTCGGAAATGATTAATCGCAAAATTGTTGACCATATTTCCGATATTAATATGCCGTATACCGAACATTCGCGCAGATATCTTTTGAGCGAGGGGATAGACGGTAAAACAATGTTTGTTACAGGCAGCCCTATGCGTGAGGTGCTTTTTGCGCATAAGGACGGCATTGAGGCAAGCAAGGTATTGGATAAACTGCATTTGGAACGCAATAAATATATTTTGCTTTCTGCACACAGAGAGGAAAATATTGATAACGAAGATAATTTTATAAGCCTTATGGAAGCTGTAAATTCTATTGCACGCAAATATAATATGCCCGTAATTTATTCGTGCCATCCACGCAGTAAAAAGCATATTGAAGCACGCGGATTTGTATTTGATGAACGTGTACGAGCTTTAGAGCCATTTGGATTTTTAGATTATAATAAGCTGCAAAAAAATGCTTATTGTGTATTATCAGATTCGGGGACTTTGTCAGAAGAGAGTGCAATGCTGGGGTTTGCAGGTGTTTTGATACGCACCTCCACAGAGCGCCCCGAGGTACTAGACAAGGGCAGCGTGGTAATAGGCGGAATAAAGGCAGAGGACGTGCAGCGCGGTATGGAGCTTGCTGTAGCTATGCGCGATAATGGCGAAGAAACTGTTATGGCAAGTGATTATGCAGACACTAATGTAAGCGTAAAGGTAGTAAAGCTCATAGAAAGCTATACAAAAATAGTAAATGAGACAGTATGGCTGAAAAGATGAAGAGCATACTTGTAATCTGCCAACATTATTGGCCTGAAAATTTTCGTATTACAGATATTTGTGAAGGATTTAGTGAAAACGGGTGTAAAGTAGATGTACTTTGCGGACTGCCGAATTATCCAAAAGGTGAGTATTTTAGCGGATATTCTTACACTAAACCACGCAAAGAAAAGCATAACAATGTGGAAATATTCAGAGCGGGAGAAATATTACGCAAGGGCAACACAGGAATAAGAATTTTCCTAAACTATATTTCGTATCCATTTACATCGATTTTTAGTTTGCCGCGGTTATTAGGGCGCAAATATGATGCCGTTTTTTGTTATCAATTAAGCCCCGTATTAATGTTAGTACCTGCTATTTTGTATGCAAAGCTGCATAAAGTGCCGCTTACGGCATATGTGCTGGATCTTTGGCCTGAAAATTTGTATTCTGTTTTGCCTGTTAACAATAAGCTTGCAAGGAGTATTGCAAGCGGTGTATCACATTTTTTGTACCGCAGAGCAGATAAGCTGATAGCTTTGTCACAAACTCAAGAACAAAAGCTTAAAAGCATTGCACCAAAGAGCAAAACAGCGATAATTCCGCAGTATTGTGAAGATTTTTATGCTAACACAATAGACGACGAGGTATTATACCAAAAGTATAAAAGCGACTTTATAATACTTTTTACGGGTAATTTCAGCCCTGCACAGGATTTAAGTATGCTAATAGAATGTGCGCAAAAGCTAAGAGCAGAGCAAATTGAAAATATTCGTTTTGTACTGGTAGGCGACGGAATGAGCAAAAAAGAGCTGACGGCAAAAATACAAAGTGAAAATTTGGACAATTATTTTGATTTAGTAGGGCAAAAACAGCCAAGTGAAATGCCACGTTATTTTGGTATAGCAAGTGCGCTTTTTGCCGCTCTTGCCGACAGCGCAGACCTCGGGCTTACTGTACCTGCAAAAATAGCTTCGTATATGGCAGGTGCAAAGCCGCTGTTAGTGGCGATGAACGGAGAGGGCAATGCAGCCGTAAAGGCGGCGCAATGCGGACTTACATCGGCGTCGGGAGATGCAGAGGGCTTGTATGATAATATTGTAAAGCTTTACAATATGCCTTTGTGTGAGCGCAAAGCAATGGGCGATAATGGCAAAAAATACTATAAAGAGCATTATGCGCGTGAGGATAATTTGCACGCACTAATGAATTTTATTTTGTAAATATCATTTTAAAGGTGATGAATTTTTGAAAATATTAGTGATAATCCCGTGCTATAATGAGCAAGACAATCTCGTTAGTGTGATAAGCGCCCTTAAAAAAGCTGCGCCTGAAGTGGATTATTTGGTGGTTAACGATTGTTCTACAGACAAAAGCGAGCAAATTTGCAAAGAAAACAATTACAATTACATCTCACTTCCTGTAAATCTTGGCATAGGCGGTGGTGTGCAAAGCGGATATTTATATGCTGTAAATCACGATTATGATATTGCTGTGCAGATGGACGGTGACGGGCAGCACGATCCTGCTTTTTTGTACGATGTAATAAAGCCTGTGGCAAGCGGAGATTTGGATATGTGTATCGGGAGCAGATTTATAACAAAGGAAGGCTTCCAAACAAGCACAATGAGACGTTTTGGCATTGGTATTATCAGCACTGCAATACGCCTGCTTTGCGGCAAAAAAATACTTGATACCACCAGCGGATTCAGAGCGTGCAATAAAGAGCTTACAGAGTTTTATTCACATACTTATGCGCAGGATTATCCAGAGCCTGAAGCTATTATTTCGGCAGAGCTTGCAGGATATAAAGTAGGAGAATGTGCTGTGTTAATGCGTGAGCGCATTAATGGAGTATCATCTATTAACGCTTTTAAATCGGCTTATTATATGATAAAGGTGATTATATCTTTAGTAGTATATCGCTTCACTTGCAAGCGATGCAAAAAGGAGCGAAAATAATGAGAAATCTTATTGGCGATATGGATTCAGGGCTGCGCATTGCGCTAATAATGGGGGCGCTTCTTTATATCGGAGTAATTTTTGTGCTGCTAAAGAAGAAAAAGATGACTGTTAGGTTTTCTATTATTTGGCTGATGTCCGGCTTTGCTTTGCTTATTTTTGCTGTTTTCCCTTATGTTATTTACGTGCTGCGAGATTTATTGCACGTAGAGATACCTTCGAACCTTGTATTTATGATGCTATTTGCTTTTGTGCTTTTGCTTTTATTGGGCTTGTCGTGCGCGGTATCGGAATTTTCCGAAAAAATGAAGCGGATAACACAAACGAATGCGTTATTGGAAGAAAGAATACGGGTATTGGAAGCGCAAAACAAAAAATAACTTAATTGCAAATAATTTTGTAAAGGGAGGCGGAATATGCAGTTTATTACTATTGCTTTTCTGGTGTTTTTAGGCATAGCTTGTCTTGTATATTTTGTACTTCCACTTTCGTGCCGCAGCTTTTGGCTGCTTGTTTGCAGCTATTTGTTTTATTTATACAATCCTGCTAATGTAGGATTTGTGGTGCTACTATTTTCGGCTACGCTTGTTACTTATACGGCGGCGCTCGCTGTGGAACGGCTGAAAAATATTGCGGTAAAACGCGTATTCTTGGGCGCAGGGCTTGCGGTATGCTTTGGCAGCTTATTTTTTTATAAATATTTTACATTTTTTACAAAGCTTGTTACAGATTTGTTTGCGACATTTGGTGCTAAGCTTGTACCTCC
>JAVWEG010000067.1:0-10701 GCA_036641735.1 Oscillospiraceae bacterium | reverse complement strand
GCTTTGCATTATATTAATATTTCGTACTGTTTCATTTTCAACGCTTCGTTCATTTTGTGCAAGGCTCAAATCCATTGCATTTGCATTTTGCTGCACCGTATTTTCGTTTGCGTTACGCAAAATTTCGGTAGATTTAAGCAAATTTTTCACAAGCGCTGTGTTTTGCACTATATTAATATTTCGTGCTATTGCGCTTTCACTGTTATACACATTTTGCGATATCTGCGGACTTAATTCGCTTTGCTCTTTTCGCATTATCAGCTTTTGCGTTTCGCTATATATCGATGAATTACTTTCGTCGTTTCTTTTCTCGTCGTTTTTTATCTGCTGTGCCGATAGAAAGCTTGTATTAATATTTAAATTTGTTTTTTCTTCTATTTCTGTTTGTGATACAAGGTTTTGCGTTTTATTAATAATGTTCAAGGCTTTTTGAGCCTTTTGCACTGTGTTTTTGAAGTTTTCAATTACCGCTTCTCCTGCGCTATCAGCTTTTTCTTTATTTATTAAAGGAATATTCGCAGGCTGAGCATTTTGCGTTTGCAATGTAATTATGTCGTTTTGTATCGAATTATTTACTTGCGTTTTATGGTACTGCTGTTCAAGATTGCTGTTTTTTACGGTTGTAATGCTTGTTTCTTCTTTTGTATCTATGCCTTTTTGTATGTCTTTTAAAATGCGCTCTTGCAAATACATTTTTGTATTATTTTGCGTTATATCGGCGCTTTGCCTTAATGTGTTTAAATATTCATAATCCGTATAATTTTGCGTATTATTAACGAGCTGTGCCATAGTGTTTTTCAATACGGTTTTTGATAATATCTGTATATTTTTTATTGAATTATTGTAAAATTGCTCGTTTCTGATTTTTTCTGATTTCATTGCAATTTGTGTTGCCTTGACATCAAGCAAAACACTGCGCTCTTTTTGCATTGTATTTAGCACGATAGTATGCGATGTCATTTCAAAGGCGCGCCTATCTGCCGAGTTTATCTGCTGCACGGCTCGCCCCAGCATATTGTTTAAAAACTGCAAATTTACATTTACGCTTAAAAGCGTGTTTTGTTCAATGCAATTGTAAATATGCCGTACTATTTGCTTGTTAATAACATTGCCTGCATTTTGCGGCTCCGATACAGGCGGCTGCAAAAAAACAATGTCTGCACCTGCGGCAGCTATGGATAAAAAGGTAGTATAGCGCGAAATAATCTTTTGTGCTAAATTTGTGTTTGTGATAATTTGCACTTCTTCGCGCTCCTTTCCCTTTCCATAGGATAGCTACATTTTGTTGTGTATTTACGATATATTTTACACAAACATATCCGGAATACCCGGCAAGCCAACGGTTTCCATTTTTTCATAGGATAGCTCAAAACGCTGTATTACGGTGTTTCCATTCATAGAGTCTAATCCATCGTAAGTAATTTTCTTCACACGCGCACCGCTTACCATAAAGCATCTGCCGATAAATCCGTCTCTGTTATGTAGCGTAATGGTTACATCGCCCGGTATATGCTGCCCTATATCCAATAAACGGTTTTTAAATGTACCTGCAAGCGTGCTTAGCACCACACCGCGCTCCATAATTAAAGTATGCTCTGCTGTTACAGGCGATTCAAGGCAATGCACATAATCGTTTACTCCGCCCTCCTGCAAAGGCGTAATGCCTACCTCTTCTTCAAGATTGGTAATTTTTGTAAACCCAAAGCAAGCCATAGTGATATATACCTTAAACTTATATCCCGGTAAGGGTTCCGGATTGCGGTTTAAAAACAAATGCGCAATTTTATTCCCTTTACCCATTTCACACCTCAAATATATTTTTAGGCGTGTTGTTAAGCTCCTTATGAATAGCTGATATTTCGGAGCAGAATTTTCGCCTTGTTTGGTGGTCAAGCGTCATAACGGTTTCGTAATCCCAATGATAATAATAAGAAAGAAACGACATTTCTTTATACAGCTCACGCTCGGGGTAAACCGCTATTCCGCTGACGTAAAATTTATTGGCTGATTAAACTGATGCCCACATTCAGGGCAAGCACAAATGTTTTCCATTGGCTCTACTGCGTTAATCTGCTGATACATTGCTTGTAAAAACGCAAGGTCTGTGGAGAAAAACTTTTCCACAATGCGCGGATCCATCTTTGGCACAGAGCCAAGTGATACTATTACTCGTGATAATAAAATAATAGTAAGATATCCGGGGTTTTGTACTACACGCGGATCGCGCAGCGGCAATACCTCGTCTGCTGCCGTGGCAAGGCGCATTACTCCGTGCTTATGCAAAGTACCGGCGGCATCTATATATCCGCGCGGAAGGTCAAATTCAAATTCCGTTGCAAAATCTTCCATATAAAAATCCTCCAAATAAATGAGCGCGCGAAAGGCAATGCCTTTATCAAACCTTGCCTTTCGCGCGGCACGGTAATATTAATTATTGATTACGACGCATTTCTTCAAATGCAAGCTCTACGCTTTCAAAAGCAATTTCACTGGAGGTTGCGTTAAAATCAGGTGCTGTGTATTTGCAAGGCCACGCATTTACTAATGTCCAGCTTGCAATGTCGTTATGAGCATCGTCCTGCAAATAAATGCTGATATCCTCTACGCGATCCTCGGCGGTAGCCTTAGTGCCATTGGATATTCCTGAAACCCACTCGTAAAACGACATATTTTCACACATACCCCATTTTAGTGTAACGTTGCCGTATTTCGTCATACCCGGCATTTTACGTGGGGAATTGATAGGCTCTGTGCCCTCTCTATACTCGATAACATCTACTGATGCGTCAAATCCGCTTACTTCGGAAAATGCAGCAACGTCAATACTGTCTATTTCCAGACGGTAATTGTATTTTTTGAATGGATAGGCGTTAATAGCCATTTTTTCTGCCTGCCTTTCGATGATTATTTTTGTTAATACCGATTATGGGGGACGGCGCTTTTATGCGCCGCGCCTTATAATCGGGGTAAATACTTTGAATTTATACAGCTATATTACTCTTTCATATTCTGCGTAATGCGGAATACTACAAACTCTGCCGGACGGCTTGGTGCAACACCGATAACACAGATAAGACGACCGTTGAGAATATCCGATTGTGTCATAGTATCGTGACCGATATTTACATAAAAAGCCTCGTCCTCAGTAGTGCCTACAAGTGCGCCTGCACGGTACATATCACGCAAGAAGGATACAATAGTACGCTGTACACGCAGCCACAGCACTTCGTCATTAGGCTCAAATACTGCCCAGTTTGTCTGCGATTTAATTGTTTCCTCAAGATAGATAAACAAGCGGCGAACGTTAACATATTTCCACAAGCTGTTTGATGAGCAAGTGCGGCCGCCCCATACGCGAATACCCTGTCCCGGAAGCGCTCTGATAAGGTTTACACCTGCCGGATTTAATAAATCCTGCTCGCCTTTATTGTATAGGCAAGATAGCCCAAGCGCATTGTTGCATACTTCGTTTGCAGGAGCTTTATGTACACCGCGATTGATATCACTGCGTGCATAAATGCCGCAAATTGCGCCTGATGGAGGAATGTACGAAGGCTTTTTAGCCGCCATATCATACACCTGAATCCACGGATGATACATTGCCGCATAGTCTGAATCCACTATACTGCGATGTACAAGCAGCTCTTGCGGCTTCACAATCTCAAACGGCATATCAAGAACCGCAAAGCGTGAAGCAAGATTTTGGCAATGTGCAACAAGTGCAAGCTGAACCGCCGCTGAGGTAATGCCCGGAATTGCCATTATTGAAACGTTGCCTACCTCTTCGAAAGCCGCAAGCCCTGTACGTCTGCCCGGAGCATCTCCTCCGCCTATGTACAAAGAATCGTCAGCGCTTTTAGTGCTGCCGTCTGTGCCTCCTGCAAGAGCAAAGCTCGCTTTTTCGGCAGCTGCGTCACCTGCAATAGCAAGCATTGGTGGGCAAATGTCATCAATAGGATTTACATTAAGGTCTATTAATTCCGATTTTGCAAGACGATTTGCAATATAATCTACGCTTTGAATATTAAGTGATACATTTTCATAAACTTCAGCATCGTCACCATAAATTACGCTGAAATTCACTTCGCAGGTGGCAATAACCTTTTTAGGAATAAGCCCTTTATCAACGATATCAAGCTCCGGCTCCTGCTCAAAGCAAATTTGATTGCCCTGTACCTTTGTAACGCGTGTATGCCCTACTAATTTGCCGCTTTGCAGTAATGCTACAACATCACCTGCTTGAAAGCCTGCGGCATTTTTTACCGTGTGTATTTTGGTAGCACTTACAGCATCATCTATAGATTCAATAACCTGAGTTTTTGCCTTTGATGCAGCCGTTACCACAACGCGTACATCATTGCCCCATTTACCCGGATTTTTCGCCGTAACAACGATAGAGCTCATAACACTCTGCGCCGCTTTGGCATCCTCAGGTGCAACGCGCATTACATAGCAGCGCGCTCCGCCGTTAGCAAAGAATTGTTCTACCGCATATGGTAAAAACCTGTTTTTGCCATATGCTGCCTCGGAGAGATAGCCGCCAAACTTGCGGCTATATTCGGAAAAGCTTGTGATGAATTCGGGTGTGCCAATAACAGCACCTTTTTCCGCCATACCAATGAAGCCTGCTGTACTTGTACCTACACCCTCCATTGCCCGCATACCGGACTCAAATTCCTCTACATACACGCCTGGAGACAAATATTCTGCCATTTTTCTGTTGGGCTTGAGTGAAAATCTCAAGCCACTCCTCCTTTACTACGATTGGTTTCACAAGCACAATTTAACCTTCGTCAAATAGCGCTAGTTTCCTACTTGGGTACCTGTTTGTCCTGCGCTGATAATCTGAATTACGCCACCATACATACACATAAGCGTGCAGGTATCGTTCAGTGCGGGCATATTGCCTATCAGCACTGTGGACGAACCGGGCATCCACGGAGTGCTAATTACGGGTACGCACGCGCTCGGTGTTAATACGCCAAGCGCCGAAGCTGTTGCTGCTGCCACTGCAGGATTTGAAAGTGTTTGGCACATACCAAAAGGTGGAATATTCCCTATCGATTTAATATCCATTATATTTGCTGCCGGTGTTCCTGAAAGCACTTTATTGGCAGGTGGAACTATTAAAACCGATGGTGCCATACCAAAGCTGCACTTTAGTTGGGCGCCGTTTGTAACAAGCAGCCCCATTGCCTCGCCTCCTCACTGTATTCTAAAACAGTCTCAATATTATCCTTCATTCCCTTATCAATCGGAATTGAAAACCGTCCCTCGTCATCGCAAATACTACCAAATGCACGTAATAACGGTTCTCCCTCCTTATGCTTGTAAAGGAATTGTCGGTCACATAAATAGTTGCCGTCGCAATCTTTTGCCACAATTGTAAACATCTCGCGAGTTTTCCCTGTACCTATGCAAAATCGACATCGTACAAGTGAACGCACTGTATATCCCATAAGCGATATCTTGCCGTTTATGCCGGGCGGCATTTCAATGCTATGCAGCTTTAGCAGTGGAGCATCTCTGCACAGTGCAAAAATTGTTTTTCCTTGCTTGTGTGTGCCTGTAATTGTCTCACAATCGGGAAAGTGCAAATCAGCACGTCTAAACAGCCTTATCTCCACAATAGGATTGTGTTTATCTAACATTTCTTTGCGAATTGTAATAGTTTGCTTACTGTAATGTGTACCCTGTACGCAAAGCTGCCATTCTTCGCCGCCTTGAGCGGTAAATACATAAATCCCTTCCGGCTTTTTAAGCGGTGCTGCGCTTCTCCCATTTATCCAAAACCTAAATCCGTCATCTGACAATTGCCGTCCTGTAAAATCGTCTATTGGCAGCAATGCAAAAATTACCGATATTTTAATCATAAATACGATCACCCCCTCTCACAGCCAAGCCGCCTTTACATCTATACTATGGCGCTATTTTTGGCTGATTAAATATAAATTCGGCATCTGTCACGCGCACAATAGGCTCTGAGTGCAGCGATGAAAGCAATACCGGCGAAACACTGAAAAACAAACCAAGCTGATACGGTACAGAAAGCGCACTCCAAATTTTGCTCTTATCTTCAAAGCTAAAGCTTGAAAAAGTGATAGCTGCGTTATCATCGGATATCTCGCCAAACGGGTGTGCGGCGGCAATATCCACTTCTGTTTTATCCGAAAGCGCCTGTAAAGCGCGCCCTAATATTCTTTGCTCTGCCTCTGCACCTGCCGCTATTTGAGCTTTACTGTTTAAAAACAGCATATAAAACAAGGTGAGCGGCTTTGGCGGATAATTTTTGCGATTATCTGCTGTTCGCACCTGCGCCGAGACTCTCAGCTCTCCCATTTCGCGCATATCGTACAAAAACAGTCCAAGCTGAAAATCCGCGTTTTTGTCGGCAGGTGAGGTAAGCTTAATAGATTCCGGCGATTGCACAGGTTCAGGACACAGCGCTTCACGCAAGGTTTTAACAAGCGCGGTACTCACGTCCGAAATAATTGAAAAATTAGCCATTACAATTCACCCTTTCAGCGCTCAACAGAGAAGAACATCGGTACTTTATTTTCTTTGTCGGGATAAAAATATCTATATGTAAGCGTGTCATAAAGATAAGCTTTGCTCGAAACATCAGCGGCATAGTTTATATTTGATAGCTTTACAAACAAACGGTTTTGATTATCTATCTCAAACATTACCTGCGGAAACGCGGTAGGCTTTGTTTGGCGGATAAAATCTATTGCTGTGCAATCCTCCATAGAAGGCGGATTGTTTTCTTTAAATTCTACCGCTTTTTCGTTAGGTGCAGCTATTTCGGAATTAAATACGGTAATTTTTTTAATCTGTATTTTTGTTTTATCTAAATCCGCTTCGCTCTGCCATACATCTTTGTCTATTTCAAAAAACAGCGTGTTATTTTTTTGCACAAAATCCGGTTTATCGTTTTTAGGATCAGGCACTATCACTGTAATTTCCGGTGATGCAGACTCAGGCGGTACGCTGCTTGCGCTTTGTACCGATGATGTAGAGCTACTGCTTTGCGTATCATCTACACCTGCGTTTGCGCTGCTGCTTACGCTGTCTCCTCCGCCCGACACAAACCATTCAATCGGCATTATCGAAAGCTCGTTGCTCGCTTTAAACCCTGCCTTTACTGCATTTTGTAAATTATTTGCTCTGGCAAATTTTGAAAGATTTGTCACTGCCATCGGTTTTGCAATAGTAGCCGCCGCTTCCTGCGTACCCGGCAAATAATATTTTTCTTCACTGTCTTGCTTTGTATTTGGCTTTTCCCACGTATCCACAAGTACACGACTGTTTGTGGTAACGATAATGCCTGCTTGCTCATACACAAAAGCAGAGTCTGTATCCGTGTAGAAAATTCGCGGCGTTTCCGCAAATGCAGCTTCCACATCTGCAAGCGTAGAATGTATCAGCGAGCGGTAATTGATAGCGTTATCATATACATCGCCTTTATATAGCAGCTTGCCTGTTTTGTCATACAATTCTCCCTGTCCTTGCATTGCGCCCGCAAAAAACTCGCCTTTATATTTTATAATGCCGTCGTTATAATATAATGTGCCTGCGCCGTGATATTTGCCTTTTGAAAATGCGCCCTCATATAGCGGCATATTTTCTTTTGCAAACGTTTTTCCTTCGCCTGAATATTCTCCCGATAAAAAGCCGCCTTGATATATAAGCTCACCGTCAGACGAATATTCGCTGCCCTCTCCCTCGCAAAGATTATTTACAAACGTACCTTCGTATTTTATTTTGCCAGAGGGAAAATAACTTATTCCTTTGCCGTTATACTTGTTTTGGTCAAACTCGCCTGTGTATAAAAGCTTACCGTCGTGTCCGTACAGTGAACCGATGCCCTTACACATACCGTCTGCTATATCACCTGTGTAAATGGTTTTGCCGTCGGCGGATTTAATATTTGCAACACCGTTAAATTTACTTAGCTTTAAATCGTTGTATTTATAGCTTACGTTAGTAGTAACATTAGCTTGCACAGGTGCAGTGGGCGGAGGCTTTTGCGCAAACATTGTAAAGTAAATAAGCACGCCTGCACACAATACCAGTATTGAAGTTGCAATCAGCTTTTTATAAACCCAATGCTTGCCGACTGTGAAATAATCTTCGCGCGATTGCGGCTTTAAAACAATAAGTGATTTTACTTTTTTAGTAAGCGGTGCAATAAGCTTTGCGGTAATAACGTTTATATTGAACATCTTTTGTATGCTGACGATTATCATTCTAAATGGATTTGTAACCGCCGTCATAATGCGCTTAAACGCAGACGCAATCAATTTAAACATTTTAGCACCTCTTTTCACTCAAAATCTTTTATTCAAATTTTTTTCTCTGCTGAAAACACATAGTATCTTGCCACATTGTCATATTGATTTTGGCGCAGTACTAAAGCAAATAAGCCTTTTGCATCGTAATATCTGCCTTTTTCATACAGCGCTACCGCCTTGTTAAAGGTAGCCAGCGTTTCGCTGATAAGACTTGTTTCCTTTGGCGGTGCTGCATCATAAAAATCGTAAAGTCCTATCGCTTCCAGCCCTGTTTCCTCTAAATGCCCTATGTATCGGCAAGCATATTTTTGCGTTTCTATCTCCTCGAATGCCGATTGTGTAACTATAAGGCGGCTTCTCAGCGAGCGCAATGCTTTTTCGTAATTGGCAATCATATCCATTTCACTTGAAATCAGCGCAGGTACAAGACGATTTTCATCTCCGCAAATACCATAATAGTTTGGTGCGCGATGCACTACAAACAAGGTATCCAGGCGATTTTGAACAGGCAGCTTTGCATTTACATCATCTAGCCTTGATATTGCGGAAAGTGATAGGTTTACAGCACTTTCTGCTCCGCCCGTACATAAAACACGCAATTTACGCAATCCCACTCCGTCAGGTAATAATGTCGCTTTGTTTTGGTCGCAAGCCTGATTGATAATGTTAAAAAAGCGATTTGTTAAATTTTGCTCTTCCTCGCGTGTTAAATTATCGCCTCTAAGCAAAAGTGAAATGCAAAGCATACTGCAATTGCGTTCCATACTGCTGCCAAGCTCTATGTCTCCAAGATTGTCTTTGCCAAGTAATTGCAGCATTTGCTGCGGTATAAAGCGGAAATATGTTTCACTTGCCTGCCGTAAGCTGAATATCTGCGCGTCAATATCATTCGCCATTTTATTAAACACTCTGATAATATCCGACAGCTCATCTGAAGCATTATCCATAAGCCGAATTGTGCGGTTGCCGCGCGAAAACTCTTCTAGCCCTACCTTTATTTCTCCGATAGGTGAAAGTATCCGCCTAAACACCAGTGTAATAACAATTGCAATCACTGTAACAAAGGCAAGCGCCACTATTATGTAATTGCGCAGATACGAATTTGTATATTCGTTCATATCGGAAATAGGAATACCCGTTTCCAAAAGATAAACCACCGATCCTGAAACACCGCCGATAGGTGTGATACATACTAAGCGCTCACCTTGCGCATCATTTATAACACCTGTTTGCGTATGTCCTGTAAATGCGGCTTCTCTGTAAAGCTCTGCCGCTTTAAAATCCAGCTTTATATCAAACGGATATGCGCAGGGGTAATCATTATCTACACCCACAAACAATTTTTCGCGTTCGTAATAAGCCGTTGATGTATGTACCGCGCGCGTATTCATATTTTGCTTTAAATAATTGTACGAATCGCTTGTGTATTGATATGGAAATTCTATTTGCGCAAAGCTTTCTGTTCCAAATAAGGCACGCAAAAGGCTGCCCTCGTCTGCCACCTGTTTTTCAAAGCTTTGGCTTATGGAATTGCTGTACGTTTGATACGAGAAAACTCCGAAAAACGAAAGCGCCAGCACCAATAGCGGTATACTTGAAGCCAGCAGCTTTACAAGTATGGTTCGGCTTGAGCTTATTAAATATACAAACAAACAAACAAGCTGTCCCACAGAGCCTATGATTATAAACAGCCCCAATAATTTGCCAATAGTTGTAACAATAGCGCGTATTGGCGCGGGAGATATTTTGCTTATTACTGTTGCGTTGCCGTTATAATTTACCACTAGGTCAAATCCTGTTTTTTTCGATGTCGCCGCTGTAAAGTTTTGCTGATTTATCATCGACATTGATACTACGTCTAGCGGTGTATAGCTGCTGATACCCGAGAACGGCTCTCTGCCGCCTTTAATCACCTGTGTTGCGCCGTCCGCCAGTGACATTGATAAGAAATTACCGCTTTCCTGTACGCCCATAATTATTTTTTCGCTGCTTTCGGGTGCGATAAATATCGGATACGTAGCTTCTTGTAGCTTTAATGCCGAATACAGCTCGCGCGCTACATCTTTTTCAGATGCTAAAAACACCTTGCCTGAGCGAGAACGGTATGCAACATTTGCGCCTACTATTACAGCATCGGAGATGCCGTCCTTTGCACTGAGCTTATACGTACGCGTGCCTTTTGATAAAAAGCCCTTGCCATTAAGAAGATTTTCGGCATCGAGCGCTTCACGATAAAGCATTTCTTCGTTTGCATCTGTTGCCATAAGCACCACTTGCCCTACAGCATCTATAAAGCGGTAGTGTTTTCCGTCCTTTGTATCGAGCGTATATGTTTGCAAATGCTTTGAAAACAGCTTATCAAGATTGAATATGCTCAATTCCTGCTCTTGAAATTTGCCTGTTGTGG
>JAVWEG010000066.1:0-10746 GCA_036641735.1 Oscillospiraceae bacterium | reverse complement strand
GTGCAAGAAAATATAAATGCAATGGATTTGAGCTTTGTACAAAATGAACGTAGCATTGAAAATGAAACAGTGCGAAATATTAATATAGTGCAAAGCACGGCGCTTATGAAAAAGCTGCTTGCATCTACCGAAATTTTGCGTAATACAAGCAAAAACACAGTGCAGGAAAATATAAATGCAATGGATTTGAGCTTTGTACAAAATAAACGTAGCATTGAAAATGAAACAGTACGAAATATTAATATAGTGCAAAGCACGGCGCTTGTGAAAAAGCTGCTTGCTTCTACCGAAGCTTTGCGTAATATAAGCAAAAACGCGGTACAGCAAAACGCAGACGAAGCAAAGGTAAATCCAAAGCAAAACAGCAAAATTAACATTACAAACAAATCGGCGGCACAGTTGGTATATCCTATTGAGACGGCAGACAATCTAGCGGAATTAGCAAAATCTATAGGTGTGCTTGCAAATAATGAAAAGCCGATATCAAGATATTTACCCACAAATGAGAGCAAAATTTTTACAAAAAATGTGATAACGGTTCGTGAAAGCATTATGCAAAAATTACAGTACAAAACATTGACAAAGCAAAATTACAGGCAAAATAAAGATGAAGTGCAAACAATAAGCACACAGCCTGTTTTGTCGCTGCAATACAGCAAGAGCTTGTTACTTGCAGCACCACAGGCGAAAAATAATCAGCCAAACGATTTATCTAAGGTTTACGAGCGCAGTGAAGCGCCAATAACGCGCGTTTTGCTAAAAGAGCAAGGTAAAGTAAAAGCACCTAAGGCGAATAAAGTGCAAGATGAGGATATGGATATACCCACGGTACGCACCAAAACAAATGATGTATATGAAACAAAAAGTAAAGGTGCAAAGCAAAGCATAAACACAAGCGTTAATCTAACACAACAGAGCGTTGTGCGCGAAAATGCAAATATAGAGCTTGATGATGCAGAGGTAAAGCGCATTACAGATAAAGTATATCGCACAATAGAAAGCCGACTGCGCAGTGAAAAAATGAAGAGAGGAATGTGGTAAAGTATGGGCCTTGCACAATTGCTTACATCGGATAGGCTTGTTAAAGCAAAGCTGTATCTAACTAAAAAAGGGGAAAAAGTGAAGTCTATCCCTGTACAATTCAATCCGTCTGAATACTCTATTTCACGTTCCTTGCGCACCAGTAAAAAATATGCGCTTGGCAAAGACCAAGACCTTGCCTCTTCTCAAGCGGTTTGCGGTGAGCTTGCGGATTTATCCCTTACGCTTTATTTTGACACTATCCAAGATAAATATGGGCTGACGGGCGTAGCAGGTACGGCTTTGTCACTTTTTTCGCATAAAGACCAAGCCGATAATGCAGCGGATATAGCAAACCTACTTAAATATAACGACAGCGAACACGTGCCGCTGCAAGTGAGATTTATATGGGGCAAACTGGATTTTATGGGGATTGTGGGCAAAACCACAATAGCATATACGATGTTTGAAAAAAGCGGCAAACCAATACGCGCAAAGATTGATTTAAGTATTCACGGCGAAGAAACAGAAATATTACAAAAGAAAAAGATGCGCCCGTTTGCATCGCCCAATCGCACAAAGGAGCGCACACTTACCGAGGGCGACCAGCTTTGGATGCTGGCACAGCAGGAATATGATAACCCTGCTATGTGGAAGCCCATTGCAAAGGCAAACGATATTTTAAATCCGCGTAGCTTGGACGGCATTACAGCATTAAAAGTGCCGTCTATTAAATAGCAAAGCTTAAAAAATAGCTTTGACAGGCAAGGATTGGACGGTGATTTAATGAATTTGATGACACAAAGCACAAGCTATAAGCTGCTCAAAGCAAAATACAACGAATTTGCGGCTCCGTCTGTAAAAATAAAAGTAGATGGAACAGAAATTTTGGCGCAAAAAGATGTGCGCATCACCAATCTCACCGTGGATTTAACCTGCGAGTATCCTGCAAGCGGATGCAGCTTTGACATCATTGGCGAATACGAGCCGAGCCATACGGATTTTAAAGCAAATGGCAGTGAAAAGATATTGCAGCTTGGCGCGAAGGTGGAAATAGAGCTGGGATATATTAAAACAGAGCAAGTGTTTTTGGGAATAATTATGCAGGTGGAATATCAATTTGACACCGATGCGACACCGTCAATACACGTAGAGTGTATGGATGCAAAATGTCTTTTGATGAAAACTCAGAGAATGAGGCTTTTGTGCGATAAAAAAGTGCAGGATATTATAAGCGATATTTTAAAAGATAAGCCGACAAATGATTATTTAACAGGGAAATCCATAAAAGTGCCAAATGATGCACAGCAGCAATTAGACCAGAAAATGGAAACGGATTACGACTTTATTGTGCGCCACGCGCAATTTTACGGATGCGAATTTTTTATATTTAATGGCAAAGCTTATTTTAGAAAAACACCTGCAATGTCAATGCCGATTATGCAGCTTTCTCCCGGAGAGGGGATTTTATCGGCAACGTTTAGAATGCAAGGGCAAGAGCTTGTTGAAAAGGTGCGTGTGATAGGCATAGATCCTAAAAACGATAATTGGATTACAAGCAATTGTTTAAATCTTTCAAAGCTCAGTACTCGTGCCACTGCAAAAAAGATGATTAAAGGTACGCAGCGGCAATATTTTGATCCGTCGGTTATTACTACATCGCTTGCGGAAATGCGTTCGCGCGCAATTATGGATGGTATAAAATCCAGCTTCGGAGTATTTGAAGCAAATTGTGTGGGCATACCCGATATTGTGCCGGGACGTCAAATTAAAATAAAAGGGCTTTGCACTGCTGCCGACAGAAACTATTATATTACAAATGTACATCATAGCTACGGACAAAATGGCTTTGAAACATCTTTGGAAGCGAGGGTTGACAGCTTATGAGTTCTATTGCGGATTTACTTTCTTCCGACGGAAAAAATGCAGGCAAAGCATTAAACAATATAGGTAATTTTGTACTGGGTACTGTTACCGATAATGGCAATAAAAATTTCCCCGGAATGGTAAAGGTAGAGTATACAGGCTGGCAGAATAAAGAAAATATCAGCGAATGGATGCCTATTTTGCAAAGCTATGCAGGCGATAAATATGGTAATTATATTGTGCCTGAAGTAAAGGATATCGTCCTTGTGGGGTTTATAGGTGCAGGATTTAAGCGCCCATTTGTGCTTGGAGGTATGTTCCCTGCAAATGCTCAATTTGTTAAAGACAGCTTTATAGACAAAAATACCAACAGGCATTTTAAAACAAAGGCAGGCATTGATGTTCTTTTATCCGACGAAAAGAATAAAGAAGCATTTACACTTACTACGCCAAAGGGTATGCTTGTTTCACTTGCGGACGAAAAAGAAATTATAACTGTTTCAGATAAAAACGGAGATAATTTAATTAAAATAGATACTAAAAACGGAGAAATGTCTATTAATGCAAAGCAAAAAATGGTTTTGCAGGCAGGTAAATGCAAAATAACGCTGGACGGACAGGGCGGCGGTATAAGCATAGAATGTGACAAAATAGATTTAAAGGCTAATCAGACGGTTAAAATAGCGGGCAATCAGCAGGTGGATATCAGCGGAGGAATGTTGAAAGCAGAGGGCAAGCAAACAGCCGAGGTAAGCGGCGGCACGATGACGCAAATAAAGGGCGGAATGGTGAAAATCAACTAAAAGCAAGGGAGGCGCTGAAAATGACAGATGCAAGAGATTTTCTGGGGCGCGGTTTTTCGTTTCCGCCCACTGTGGATTTGGCAACAGGACGATTTAAAACAGTAAGTGCCGATGAAGATATAAAGCAATCGATATATATTATTATTACTACGCATAAAAACGAGCGTATGATGTTGCCCGATTTTGGGTGCAATATTAATGATTTCGTTTTTGAGCTGCCCGATGCCGAGACAATCGGAATGATACGCTCTGAAATAACAGATGCGCTTATTCAATGGGAACCGCGCATTGTGGATATAGATGTGGATTTAGATTACGATGATATAAACAATGGCAAGCTTATATTCGATATAAAATATACCGTGCGTGATACGAATAACCCAAATAACCTTGTATTTCCGTACTATTTATATGAGGGAATCGGAGAGCAATAATCGCGGTAAAGGAGGCAAGAGGCTAAATGATAAATCAATCAAAGCAAAAGCGAGAGCAGCTTTTATCGCTTGCAAAAACATATGTGCCTGAATGGAGATTTTCACAAGAAAACCCAGATGTAGGCTCCGTTACTGCTATTTTGATAGACGATATGCTGCAAGAGAGCAAATCAAGGCTTTCTGAGGTACTGCACAAGCATAAAATACAATATCTTAATTTGTTCGATAGCTTAAAAGACGAGCCGATTGAATCTGCAAAAAGCTATGTGCGTTTTACGCAAGTGGCAAGCGTAGATGAGCCTGTTGCTGTGCCGCGCGGTACAAGAGTAATTGCCGTAAACGAAAAAAACGACGAACAGCTTACCTTTGAAACCACCTATGGAATAACGGCAACCCAAGCGCTTCCAAAATGTGTATATACAACAGACGGAGAAAACGATAATATATCTTGCCTACTTAATATCAGCGCAGAGGAGTCGGCACAATATTCTTTTCCTGCTTTTGGAGTAGCAGAGCAAAATGAGGCGCAGCACGTAATGCTGCTTGCCTATGATAATGTATTTGATGAATTAAATGAGCTTTCTATTGGTTTGCGTATAAGCGTGCTTAATAAAAACGAGCTTAATGGCACTCTTGATTTAATGCTTGGCGGACAGATTGTTTATTCGATATTAGAGCCGCAAGGAGAGCGAATATTTGATAAGGTAGAACGGCGCGACGATTTAATTTGGCTAACGCTCAAAGATTATACACCGCAGCGCGTAGAGCATACCGGTAAACAGCAATATGTGATTTCGCTTAGGGCAAACGTGGCTGTAGAGCTGCGTATCTCCGCCTGCGAGCTTGTGTTTGCCGCAGAGAACCTGCCGTCAGACGAGGTATTTTGTGCAGGCGTATCACAAAATGTTGGGCAATTTATGCCGTTCGGAAAGCCTATGGAAATATATTCGGAATGTTGCATAGAAAACCGTGTGGTGCTGGCAAGACGAGGCGCAGAAATTACAATGTCGTTTGAGCTGGATTTTGATGTAATGGAGCAGCGTTTGCCACAGCCAATAAACGAGCTTGATTATAAAGTGGTAATGAAAAAGCCAACGGCGGCATTGCGTATGGAAACAGCGGACATTTATGCCGACTATATTTTGATAGAATATAAAAGCAATAACGGCTGGAAACGGCTTTTATCAGACGAAAATGCCGCGCTTTTGATGAATGGTTCAATTGAAGGCGAAATATGTCTTAATTTTATTTGCCCTACAGATTTAGCGCCTGTTTCTGAAAACGAAGGGCGCTTGCGCTTACGTCTTATGCGCGCAGACAATCTTTATCGTATGCCTTGTAATCAGCATTGTCCGCGAGTGCGCAATTTGCATTTTTCGTACAGCTACGAAAATGTGCATTTACTGCCAAACGATGCTTGCACGCATAATAATTTTGAAGAATGCGATATAACCGCTGCGTTTGAAAACGGGCGAGAGGTGCAGGCATATTATTCTCTTGAAGCTAAAGAGCGCGCAATGTATTTGGGCTTTGACAAATGCCCGAGCGGTATGCCGATGTCGCTTTATTTCGAGATAGAAAACGACGAGGATACACAGCTTTTTTATAGCAGTGAATACCTTACAGAGCGCGGATTTCAAGAGATAACAGCAGTGGATAATACAGGCGGAATGTTATATTCAGGCACTATGCTGTTTTCGATAGGCAATGATGCCGTGAGCAAAACGATGTTTAATAATAATTGCTGGTGGATTAGGCTACGGCTTAAAGCGGCGGAAAATCGTTCATTGCCGCTAATACGCGGAATGATTACAAATATGGTGCGTGTAGAAAATTTGCGCAGTTACAGTGAAATGTTTTATATTACAGAAGAAAACGCGGCATTTCATATTAAATTAAGAGAGCAAAATTTAATCTCAGTACGTGTGTTTGTAAACGAAGATGACGGTGACGAGGAAAACGAAGAAAACTGGGTTGAATGGCATCGTCGCGTGGGATTTGGTATGCGTGACCGCTTTTGCAATATAGATTCGACACTTGGCACGGTAGAATTTGATAAATACGCATTTGCGGCATATCCGATAAAGCAAGGTAAAGCCTCGGTAAAAATAGAGTATCAAAGCTATCAGGGCGCGGCTGCGAATGTGGCCGCGGATACTATTCAAGGTATGGCGGAATCGGTGCAGTATATAGCACAGGTTACGAACCCTATGGCTGCATATGGCGGATACGACGGCTACAACGAAAAAACCAGCACAGGTATTATTTCCAATATGCTGCGCACGCGTACACGCGCCGTTACAGGGCAAGATTATTTTGATATTATCGCTCAAGTGTCATATGGAGTACACCGCATTAAATGTTTAAGCGGAGTAAATCGTCTTGGCGAAAAAGACAGTGATGCAATTACAGTTGCACTTTTAATAGATGAATATGATAAGGGTAGCCATATTTTTTCGTCGGTAAAGGATACTATCAGAAAAAAATTAATGCAAACAGGAAGCATTGTGCCGCTCGGTAAAACCTTAGTGCTTTCTCAGCCGTATTTTGTGAGGTTTCAAGCTTTAATTTGGCTGGAAACAAAAACATTGGACGGCGCATACGATTTGCAACAGCAAACATTACAAGATGTGCAAAACTTTATAGATCCTTTAATTGGCGGATTTGATGCCAATGGCTGGGAAATAGGTGTGCTGCCAAATGTCAAACAATTATTGGCATATCTTAAAATGAAGCGCCCCACCCTTGTAATTACGCGCATTGCAATGTCTGCACAAACGCACGGTAAAGAATATGCAGTAGACGATGAATTGTATACGCATATCCAAAATCCGTTTGCAATGGCGGTAAATGGCAAACATACAATTTACATAAAGCCCATAGACGGGGAGCAAAAATAATCACATTAGTATGGGAGGTGCTATGATGCTCAATGTACCACAGCTTGACGATTTGGATTATCGGGCTTTAATGGAACGCGCGCGCGCGATGATTCCAACGCTGACCGATGAATGGACTGACCTTAACGACCACGATCCGGGCATTACAACGCTACAGGTTTTCGCGTGGCTTTGTGACGGGCTTAATTATTATATTAATGCTACAGGTGAGCAGCATAGACTGAAATATTTAAAGCTTCTCGGCATAGAGCCGATAGCATCTGCGGCGCATTGCCGCGTTGCCGTAAACGTAGAGGACGGCGAAAGCTTTTATCTGCCGCGAGGTACGCGCCTTATGGCAGGAGATGTAAGCTTTGAGCTTACGGCATCTTGCCGCGGCACGGGCAATCGCCTTGTTTGCCTATATGCAGGTAAATCCGATAAATTAGTGGATTTAACAGCCTTTGCAGGACAAGACGGAGAAATTGCCACTGCATTCCAAAACGGTAAAAGCGATGAATTAATGCTGGGATTTACAAATGAACTGTCCGAGACATTGCGTTTATACATAGAGATAGACGAAGCCAAAAGAAACCCGTTTAATGACGATTTCAAGCTGACAGAGCTTAAATGGGAATATTTTGACGGTACTGAATGGCAAAATGCAGAAATTGTTTTTGACGAAACCTGCTCTTTACTGCGCAGCGGATATCTTACACTCAAGCTAAAAGGTGCAGCCGCGCTTTATAAAACAGAGCAAATTAAAAGTGCATATTATCTAAAAGCACATATAGTAAATGGAGAATATGATGCGCCGCCGCGTATGGGCAGAGTGATATTAAACTGCGCAGATGCGCTGCAAATTAAAACATATTCCGAAGCCGCAGAATTTACCTACGACGGATTAGGCGCCCTTGATATTGATAGGGCAATACAAGATGATGACATTATTACAGTAGCTGTAAAAGATGGCAACGAATATATTTCTTACAATGAACATTGCAAGATAGAAACAGGCGCAGAGCCTTTTTCAAGAAAAATAATTTTCAGTAAAAAAGCTTTCGGCATACAGCCAAAGCAAGGCGCAAGGATTTTAGTGATTGTAACTAAGGCAGGAATGGAAGACGAGCTAAATCTTGGCATAACAGACGGCTGCGCCGAGCAGCAATTTGAATTTTCTGCCGATAATGTTTTTGTTCTTCGTCTTGCACTGGTGAAAACGGATAATAAAGGTGTAAATCGTATTACGCTTTGGGACGAATGTGACGATTTGTCAAAGGCGAGCTGCGACAGCCAAATGTTCACCTATAATGCGCGCACACATACCGTGTGCTTTGGTGATGGGATACACGGCTTGCAGCCACAGCAAGGGCAGACGGTAATTGCAGTGACGGTTAAAACCTCTGTGCTTAGTGCAGGCAATGTTTTACGCGGCCAGCTTAATACTTTGGATTTTCCAAAGCAAGATAATATCAAGGTGTACAATATAGCCAATGCCACAGGCGGAATACAAAAGCAAAGCTCTGAGGAGCTGATGCCGCTTATAGAAAGCAAGCTTAAAAAAGCCACAAGAACGGTGACAAAGCAAGATATATGCGAGCTTGTACTTGAAACTCCGGGCTTGCAGATAGACAGCGTGGCAGTAGTGCCTATGAGAGAATATTGTGAAGCGTATGACGTTCAATACAAGCCAAATACTATTGTAGTAGCCGTAAAGCCGCACACAGCAAAGACGCGGCCGCAGCTAAGCGAGGTGTACCGCCGCCGCATAAGAGAGTATTTAGAGCCGTCACGTTTACTTACTACAGAAATAAATGTAGTGAGCGCACAATATGTGGGCATAAGCGTTTTTGGGCGCATTGCATTAACGGAAAATAATGAGCAAAACAAGGCGAAAGTAAAAGCAAAAATAGAAAAATTGATAGACACGGTGCAAACAGGCGAGTTTGGGCGCGGAACAGATTACGGAACATTGTTTTCTGCTATAGAGATGCTGCCATACGTCAAATCTGTTTTGCAGCTATCACTTGAATATATCGGCAAAGGCGGAACGAAGAACGAACACGGTGATATATCCCTATATCCCGATAGTTTAAGCTATCTGCGCGAAATAGGAATAGAATTTATATAAAGGAGCGCGTAAGCAATGAAGCAAAAGCAAAAGTATGTAAATTTTTATAGGCGCGCGCTGCAAAAAGCTTGTCTTTACAATATGGAGCTTGATGCATCGCTAAAGCTCATTGTGAAAGATGCTCTGCGCCCTGCCGCGTGCATTACAAATATGTTTGACACACAAGACGAGGATATGTCGTATAATCGGCTAAAGCTGGCAGGTGCATTTAATGGCGCAAAGCTTGAAATAATAGTGGCTGCTTGCGATAGCCCGGATAGTGCATTTTGTAACGAAACATACGAAAACTATTTCAGCAATGAGAAAATAAGCCTTGATGATAAACGAGAGGCAATGTGCAATATGCAGCATATACGTGCTGTTAACACACAGGATTTATTATTACATTCGCTGCGTGGGCGCTATGTGTGGGTGCTTGTGTGCATTACGCCGGGCGAAGATGCTTTAAGGTATATTGATGGGATAAGCCTTGAATTTCCAAAAGAAAGCTTCGTGCGTTATTTTCCCGAAATATATCAAAATAACGATTTTTTCGATAGATATATTTCGGTATTTCAATCGATGCTTTTGGATATTGAACAAGAAGTGGATAATATACCGCAAATGCTCGATTATCAAAGCGCGCCGCCGCAGCAGGTGGCAGAGCTTGCATCTTGGCTTGGTATAGAGAACAAAACTGGGCTTTTTAACGATGAGCAGCTTCGTAGCTTAATTGAGGGTATAGATTTATATCAAGGCAAAAAAGGCACGCGCGGTGCGCTTGAAGCTGTAATAGAGCTTGTATGTAAAATAAGGCCGCGCATTGTAGAATATTTTTTATGGAATAAATGTGCAGCACCGGCGGCTAACCGCAAGCTTTACGAACAGCTTTATGCAAGCGATGCAAATCAGTTTTGCGTTATATTAAATCTTACAAAAGAAAATGGAGCTTTGCCGATAGCAAAGGATGAGCTAGAGCGTTTGATAGACGAATATAGCATAATAGGCAGCACACATCGTTTGGTACTGCTCAACAAATGCAGCCATATAGATACACATTGCTATCTCGACGTAAATAGCTGTTTGTCGATGCCCGAAAAAGCAAATGCGGCAGGAATGACACTTGGCGGATATATTACCGCAGGATAAAATGGCAAAATATTTTAGAATGGAGTAAAGATATGGAAACTGTAAAAATAAGCAAACAACAGGCAGACAGCGAAATTCGCCGAAAAAGTGCTTTTAATTACGATAGCGCAGAGCGTGAAGCAGAGCTTGTTTCAGCTCGCTTTAAAAACAGCTCCGACGTAAAAAGCGAAATGTCGAACCGTATGGGTGTAGACTTTAGCGGTGTGCGCATACATAGCGACGATGCGGCACACCAAAAGGCGCAAAGCCTTGATGCAGCCGCCTTTACAAGGGGCAGTGATATCTATATGGGCAGCGAAAGCGCGATACACGAAGCAGGTGCATCCGATAATCAGGTGCTTGCCCACGAGCTTACCCACACTGTGCAACAGGGCACAGCTATGCAGCAAGGCGAGGGAGGGGTTTTGCAATCTGCACCCACAGGTACGGTGCAGATGTTTCCGAATATTTTCAAAAGAAAGAAAAAAGCTGCCGCTGCGGCGACC
>JAVWEG010000065.1:0-11004 GCA_036641735.1 Oscillospiraceae bacterium | reverse complement strand
CTTGGTATCATATGTATACTACTATCTGTCTGCTTTTCTCTGTTGGTTAGCTCTATTGCGGCTGTTATTGCGCCATTGCCCGCGCCCTCAAAGAATATTTTGTTTGCGGTTAAATCAAACGCGGAGGAAAGCAGATAGCCATTATGTGTTTCAAGATTTTTGCTAAGGAGATTGCAACAGCTATTTACAAAATAAACAAACTGTTCATCTGAAAGCCCTGTGCGTGCAAGCTCACGGTTAGTGACCGACAGTAACCCAACCGCACCTGTAATGGTGCAAACATCGCCTGTAGTTACTTCCTGTACCGAGGCACGGTTCATTAGCTTATCTATGCCCATTGGTACAAACCGCCTGTAGGAGGTAAGTGTGCTATCTACCTCATAATCACGGATAGATAGGCTCATACACATCTCTTGCATTGCGCGCCCCATACCGTCTAGCTCGTCGTGGGCTGCATTTGGCCGCCACACACTTAGGTCTCCTGCCGAAATAGCCGCCATTTTGTCTGTCATTTCGCCAATAGGAGCAGTTACCCTTGCAAGCATATGCCGCAGTAATAGCGTGAGCAGCAATAATATTACCGCCGCGCCAACAGCCAAAAGTAATAGCTGCCCCAGTGGCGCAATGCCAATATCTGCAAGGCCGCTGCGTGTAACCAAAATACCAATCGGCAAGCCCGAGGAATAAATATTGCAAGCTGATATCGCAATAGGTCTGCCCATATAAAGGGAATAATCTGCGCTATCTGTGCCGTCAGTTGCCAGCTTTAGCACCGCCATAGTAGCATCCTCATATTTAGGGCTTGTACCGATAGGCGTGCGGCTTGATGCGGCGGCAACTAATGTGCCATTTTGCACAACGAAAAGCTCGTCTTGTGCGCCGAGCAGAGAATAAATCGTTTGGCGAACGGCGGTATCATCATCTCCGCCTGTTGGCATTAATGCTATGTTTTGCTTGCCGATAAGCGCGGCTACCTGCCCTGCTACGGTAAATGAGGAATATAAGCTTGATTTACCGATAACGCCAAAGGTTTGCACTAACAGCATTGCCACCGTTAATATATAAGTAATAAGTACACCGAGCGCACCCACTGCCCACACGCGATTTAAGAGCTTTTTGGCTCTGCGATATAGGAGCAGCAAGGGGATAGGCAGTGCCACCAGTAGCGCAAGAATTACAAAAATAGCAAGCACAGCCGGCAAGCGCAGACCAAGCCATTCCATAGGCTCTAGTAAAACCTCGCTAAGCCCGTGTCCGTAAGGATATAATGCTGTGCTATCTTCCATAACACCATTTACTATTTGCACCGTTTTGCCTGTATCAAGCAGTACTATTAGCTTGCCTAAGCTAGTGTAGTTTGCCTGTATCAGATGCTTGCCCTCGGGCAGCCATACTCTTTCAGCTTCTTCGGGTATGCCGCCGTCCATAGGCAAGCGGTATACGATAACCGCGCCCTCTGAATTTTGTGTGGTTATCCAAATTTTTTCTTGCCAAGTAGAAATGCCCTTTACCATACCTGTGCCGGGCTGCTCGGTAATAGGCTCAGAGCTATTTGTAGTGCCGTCGTACCGCCACACCGTCCAGCCGTCTTGTGGGTTACCGCCCACGTCCAATGCCTGCCTTGTGAAATACAGCAATTTTCCATCGGTGCCAAGCGAGGTTATCGTTTGGTAATCTCCCATAAGGCGCTCGGTGCGATAGTGATTTACCACCTTACCGCCTTCGTTTACTGTAAATATACAAGGACTGTATAGCCTGTTTTCTACTACCCAAGCAGAGCCGTCCTCCGCTGACGCGCGATATGGCTCAATCGTGGCGACTGTCGGCGATGGTACAAGTAATCCACCTGCAATAGTAGATATTCCAAGCACAAGCATAAGTGCCACAATAAGCATTATTATTTTTTTCAAGTGGCATACCTCCTGCTATTTCATTGAACGAGTACCAATAACCTCAAAGCCGTTTTTTAAGAGCCTAAAAATAGGCACATCACCAAATAGTGCTTGTGAAAAAACAATAATAAGTGTAAGCACCACCATAATAATACATACAATCAGCATAATACGAAACAGGCTGTCCTTATTGCGTTCAAAATAGGCTGATATGCGTTTGTACCACGGCTGCTTTTGAGCATCTACCGCTGTAATGCGTATATCGCGGTACAGCTCGGGGAAGCAATCGTAAGAGCCATTGTTTGCACGCTTTTGCAGTAGTAGAAAGCTCTTTAGCTTCTTTTTTTTCTTTGGGATATTATTGGTAAGCAGCTCTAGCAGCCGCTTTGCGCAAAGTGCCACACAAGCCTTTTCATCATTTTCTACGTTCAGCTCGGCAAGGTCAAAGCAATAGCTGAAGTAGACTGTGCCATCCTTTTCAATGTGCAAATCGTCTTGTATCAGCACAAGGTAAAGCAGTGGATATGGCAAAAGCGTGGACAGACATTCCATTACAATATTAATACAGCAATTCTCGTTGAGGTGGCTAGTGAGAAGCTGTCCTTCGGCAAAGGTAGAGATGCGCCGCTCCTCCCGATAGGGGAAGAGATAGCAAAACTGCTCATTAACGGTAAAGGCTGCAATATAAGGCTTTTCCTCGCGCAAATCGCCGCGAGTCTCTTCAAGCAGCGCTGTCATCTGCTTTGCACATTCACGGTCATAGATTACCACCAGAGTATACAAAGTACCCAAGACGGAGCCTATGTCGCGGCAGATGAATACATCGTTAACAGTTCCACGCAAGCCCGTGCCAACCGTTTCCAGTACCATATCTTCATATTGGTAGAGCATGCTCATCTCTCCTTGTCATTGTCATCTATTGAATGTTATTTTACTACCGCGTATGCGTAAGTGCAGATAAGCGGCATTTCGGCGCAGGAAATACGTATCTCGTAAACACCTGCTTTATTAGGTGCAGTGTAGATGCCGTCTGCGGTAATCTCGCCCGAATTTTCTTCTGTAAGCTCATAGGTAAGGGTGCTAGGCTCCATATTCTTGAACTTGACGTTGAAGAAATGAGTTTCGCGTGCGGCAAGCACCACTGTAGGCTGTATTGCCGAGATGCTCTTGCCAATAAGCTTTTGTATCTTGGTGCTTTCCTCGCCCATCGGCATACGAATAGCCACCCAGCGCAGCGGCACAACTACCTGTACGGCATCTTTATTCAGCTTTACCGCCACAACAAAGCTTCCGCGGTCGTGCATTACCTTTACTGCCGTATCGGCATAGGTGATAGGCGGCTCTTCTTTTTCAAATAGCTCGGATTTGCCATAGATAACGTTACGCTTAGGGCCGCCAAGCTTAGGATCCTCTGCAAGATAATCTGTGCCTACGCTTACATATACACAGCCCTTGCCAAGCCCGTGCAGTACTTCGTCTGAATAAAATACATTGCCGCGCTTGGCATTACGTCCAAGTGCAATTTCACAAATGCCTGTAGCATAGATTGGCTCTTGATAGCCTGAAAGCTGAAAATGCCTTCCCTCGAGCATTTCGCCCGATTCACGCGCAACAAGCCCTTGCTCACGCGAATACCAAGCGTTATATTCATTGCGTAACAGCGCGCCTGACATCGTTTCGATGTATCGTCTCAGCCCACCGTCATCAATACGCTCAATAAGGTAGCCGTTCTTTATACGCTGTAAAACAATCTCGGCAAGCGGTACATAGTCTTCTGTTGCTTGCAAAGCGCGGCCTTCAAGGTTCACACTGCCGATAGCCTTGTCTACAATTTCGCTTGGTGTAGCTCCCGACACCACTATGCGCATAATAAAGTTTTCGCTAAGGGTATGGCTCTCTTCACCAATTTTGATACTAGTGCTGTTGGCGCTTGCAAGCAAAAGTGATTCATCAGCCGGATGTGCTTGCGTAGTAAGCCAATATTCACGCTGTACAGCTACACCTGCTTCTGCTGTTATATCCTCCAGCATTAAATGAAGCTCTCTTTCGCCCTCGGGGGTAAAGAAGGTGGGCGTTTGCAGCATTACATCAAGTGTAAGCGCAGGAGCATCGGCAACGAGCGCTTTGGTACACAATAAAAGGCGCACACGCTGACCTGCACTGACAATGGCAGGCATAGTAAGCGTTATTTGCCAGTTACTGTCCTCGTACAGCGTTGAATTGCATAAAAACTCGGTTTCGAGCGGAGACACGGTAGCAAGCTTTGCACGGTCTATCAAATGCAAGCTGTAACCCTCGCGAACGTGATTGCACTCGTAGCTCTCGCCAAGCTCTTGCCCACGCACTGCATAAACAGGCTGCACAGGCTCTTCGCTATAGTGCAGACACAGCGCTACGTGATCGCTTTCCAATGTTTCAAAGCCGTCGATTG
The DNA here is from genome assembly GCA_036641735.1 of Oscillospiraceae bacterium. Taxonomy (GTDB): domain Bacteria; phylum Bacillota; class Clostridia; order Oscillospirales; family Ruminococcaceae; genus JAGPHI01. The sequence goes on along the minus strand of JAVWEG010000065.1, from coordinate 6,681 downwards.
CCGATAGCTTGCGCACAACTGCGCTATCTACCACAATCTCACGTCCTTGTGCATCTACCGCCACACCCGAATCGAGCATCACGGACTGGTCGTCCAGATTATATGCCCCAAGTCCGCAGACAATGCCGTCGCCAAACATGGTAGCATTGATGAAACGGCGCTTTTGACTTTCGTAATTCTGCTCCGCCAAGAAGTCTGCCGAGGTGAGCAGCTTGCCCACATAATACCTATTGCGTTCAAAAGAAAATTGTTGCCTGTTTTCCAAAATGAAACACCCCACATTCAGCTTGATTAAATTATTTCGTATAATGACGTCCGTCATCGATAAAAGCTTTCGAAATTTCCTAAAATAAGTATATCATTTATTTACACATTTTTTCTTAAAGATTTCTAAAGATTAGCTAAAATTCACCAAACTTTGACCTACATTGCATAAAAATACACCCTAAACAGCGAACTGTCAGGGTGTATTTTGCGCTATTATTTATATTGCAGGTGTTTTCTCCGTGTTATCGGAAACAGCCGTCGGCTGATTTATCGGCAAGGTTATGATAATTCCCATTCCTTGCCCGAGGCCGCTTCTTGCCTCTATGCTACCGTGATGCGCCTGCACTACATTTTTGACAATAAACAGCCCGTGTCCACTGCCTTCGGTGCTATTGCTTCCACAATATTTGTCATCGAATATACCCGACAGCTCTTCCTCGGGCAGCCCTACGCCATCGTCCTTAATCATAATGCGAACAGCATTTTCAAGCTGTGTAACGGTAATGGCAATCATACCCTCGCGCCGCATATATTTTATGGCATTTTCCAGCACATTTAGGAACATACGCGTTAGCTGATAAACATCGGCATAAATAAATAACTTATCCTCGGCATTTATCACATTGATAGTAATGCCGCAGCTTTCTGCCGAGTTTCGCATATCCTGCGCCATCTGCTGTGCCATATCCACAATATCTACCTGCGTGCAAATCATACTGGTGCTGCTATCTGCGCGCACATTTTGCAGATTACCGGTAATCGTTTCGCTGATGTACTGCGTGTGCTGCAATATTTTCTTTAGATATTCCTGCGCTACCTGGTGGTCGGTGACAATGCCACCCTCCAAAAGCTCGGCATAGCCGCGCACAATAGAAAGAGGCATACGTAGGGTATGAGACAGTGTGCTATAAAAGCTTGCAAGCTCGTCCTTGCCTGCCTTTTGCACTGCCACTATCTGTTCCTTTTGCTGCTGCACTTGCGCTTCAAGCTCTTGCACATAGCGTTTTTTGGCACGCAGCCGCACGCCGCGTATAATTACAGTAATCGTGAGTAACACAGCCGTAGCTACAAGCCACAGACAAGTAAACTCCGTGCTTTGCCCCGAAACATACCCGTAAACCGCCCCTGCTGTTGTAGCTATTGCACAACCGAGTAATATTTTATCCCACACACATAAGGACTCCTTCTTTTTTTGTCATTATTCTGTCGAATAATAGGGAAATTGTTGGACATTTGTTGACGTTAAAAGTATATTATTATAGGTAACGCAATCATCAAAATACCACAAGATATATTCGAATTCAGAACTAACGTTGAGGTTATTATAGAACATAATACAAACAACGTCAAGCACAGCCGCCGTAATGCGACAAATTTTTCTTGTAGGAGGGTTATTTGTGTACCATGCCTTAATTGTGGAGGACGACATAGACTTAGCTGTTATTACCAAAGCACATTTGGTAAAGGCAGGCTATGCCGCAGACAATGCCTACCGTTGTGACGAAGCACTGGCGCTTGTAAGCCAAAATCAATATGACCTTATCCTGCTGGACGAATTGCTACCTGATAGCTCCGGCGACAAGCTGTGCCGCATTATCCGCGATAACTGCGATTGTCCTATTATTTTTATGAGCTGCCTTGACGACAGCGACACCATTATCGAAGCGCTGCGTAGCGGCGGCGATGATTATATGGTAAAGCCCGTAAACTACAATGAGCTGATTGCCCGTGCCGAGGCTATTATCCGACGAGCCAACGAGCGCAAGCATATTGCAAGCTCGATACAGGTGTTTAAGAGCTTTTCCATAGACACCCTACACCGACGTTTAATACGTAACGATGAGCAGCTGGAGCTTCCCTCCACCGAATACTCCATACTGCTATATATGATAAATCATCCCAACACACTGCTACTGTACGATGAGCTTTATCGTGCAGTATGGTCTTGCAACAGCGTGGGCGATGTGCGCACCGTTATGGTACATATATCTAACCTACGCAAAAAAGTAGATCCGAACAAAATTGGTATTATCACCACAGTACGGGGCGGCGGATACATATTCGCCGACCTGTAGTGCAACAAAAGAAGGGAGCTGACTCCTGCTATGGCCGGCAGAATTTTTGTTGATCCCGGCGATCCCACAAAGCCGTTCGAAAGCTATTCTCAATTTTCCGACACACTTTTTTCCTGTGTGGATTATCGACTTTACTGCTATATTGGCAGGCTGATGGAGCTATTTGCCAACGGTAACGGCGGCTTTAAAAACATAATGTATCCCGACATCGAGATTGCACATAGCCTGTGCGCAAGCCAATTGGCTTCTCGCACGGAGAGTATGGGTGCAGCCGACGATGCCAAGCTTCCGCATAATCCTAACGAGGAAGTCCTTGATGATGATGATGATGTCTTCGATGACGATATGCTGGATCTATTTACCACCTTTAGCCGTGATGAAGAAAATGGCATAAACAAGGCTGAGGATACCACCTCGGATATCCCCGAGCAAACCATCGAGCAGCAGCTCGACATTATAAAGCAGCGCGCTGCCCTTACGGACATTGCAGTAATGCCTATGCCGCTTTATCAGCTTGCAACAAAGCTTGAGTTTTCGCATTTTACCCTCTTTGCCTTTGCTTGCGCTGTGCTTTCATCTACTCAAACAAGCTATGCCTCGGTGTTTCAGGTGATTAACCAAAACGGTAGTCTTTCGGCGCCTAGCATTGAATCGGCTGCCAGAGTGTTTTTTGCCGAGCATTTTTCCATTTCCTCCGCCTATTCGCAGATGTCGATTACGCTCGAGCAGCTACAGCCTGTGCTGTCGATGAATGTAAATAGCAATATGCCATTCTCCACCATATTGTCACCGGATAAACGAATGATCGACTATCTCTTTGGCTCAAATCCGCTGCGAGTTGACCAAAATTATAGCCGCTTTTTTGCACGTCTTGACACCGAAAACGAGCCTGAGCCATTTATTGCAAACCAGCAGGTACTGGATGCTATTAATATCAGCTACCAAAACGGCGGCAAGATATTTGCGCTGTTTGGTGACGAGGGCGCAGGGCGCAAATTTACTATAACACATTTCTGTCGTCAAAATAATATGGGCTGTGTCACTATTGACTGTGCCAAGCTCTTTGTCTACGACTTTAGCTTTGTTGAACGCGCCATTTGGTCTGTCTGCCGTGAGGCTATCCTAACCGGCGCTTGCTGCTGTATGGACGGGCTTGCATACCGCGAAGATGAAAAAACCAAGTTTTTTGGGTATATGGATCTCGCCTTAGGTAAGATGACTACCCACAAGATTATCGTATTTACCGTAAGCCGCGAGAAGATGCCGCTTAAAGAAATGACACCACTAGACACTACCAATTTAGAGATACCTACACCGAATAACCAAGAGCGCGAAGATGTTTGGGCGCATTACGCCAAAGGCTATCCTCTTGCAGATGAAATTTCGCTTGAGGAAATGGCCGCCAAATTCCTGTTTACTCCTGGCAAAATTAAAAGCGCGCTGCATATGTCTCGCAGCCTTGCCGCTATGGCAAAGGAAATACTTATCCCACGCAAGCTGCTTTTTGAAGCCTGTTACAATCAGATGAGCCACGAGCTTACCCAAAAGGCGACTAAGATTAAGGCAAGCTTTACTTGGGACGATATTGTTATGAGCCCCGACCAGCGCCAGTCGCTTGAATATGCTTGCGACCAGATGCGCTATCGCAAGCAGGTATACGAGCAGTGGGATTACAACCGCAAGTATGCCTATGGACGCGGACTATCGGTGCTGCTCTTTGGCGCGCCCGGTACCGGCAAATCTATGTGCGCGCAGGTACTTGCAAATGCGCTTAACCTTGAGCTGTACCGCGTTGACCTTTCTAAGGTTGTTGATAAATATGTCGGTGAAACCGAAAAAAGCATCTCGATGATTTTCCGCGAGGCAAAAAAATGTAACGTCGTCCTCTTTTTCGATGAGTGCGATACCCTGTTTGCCAAGCGCGGTGACGACGGCGGCTCAGGCCAGTCCTCCAACAACAACAAAACCGCCCTGCTTTTGCAGGAGGTTGAAGCCTACGACGGTGTTTCTGTGCTGGCGACTAACTACAAGCACAACATTGACCCTGCGTTCTTCCGTCGTATGAAATTTATTGTTGAGTTTCAGTTCCCCGATCCCGAAACTCGCTTAATCCTATGGAAAGCAACTATCCCCAAAAATACACCTCTTGCGGAGGACGTTGACCTAAACTTCCTTGCCGAGCGTTTTTCATTTGTTGGTGGTAATATCAAGAACTGTATCCTCAATGCCGCATTCCTTGCGGCAGGCGATCCCGAGGCTGAAGGACAGGTGCATATGAAGCACTATCTGCAAGCTATTCGCTATGAGTTTGTCAAAACGGGCAAGGTATTCACCCGTTCCGACTTTGAGCCGTATGCACACCTTATACTTTAAAAGGGAGGCTATACCATATGGATTTCGATGAACAGGAGCAAGATGACGAGCAGGAGCAAAAACGTCAGCAAAAGCCAAAGGTAGCGCGTAGCCCCGAGGACGACGAAGGCACAATGGAATATGCCGAGCGCCCCGCATTTGTAGCTGTGGACAAGCAGGAAAGTGTGTTTGACCGCGGCAGCCTCAATCGGCAGTATGGCATTAACACACAGCCATCGGTCTTTGAGTCCACTTGGAAAGAAAGCACGAATACCGAGGAACAAAATAATATTTAAGTAAAGTGTAGACGGAATGAAAAAAGCATTGTTTATAGGTGATATGTTCACCCGAACCATATTTACAAAAACCATAGGTTTTACGCTTATGGCATCGCTCGGTGCTGCTTTTGCAGATATTGCCGATGCACTGGTACTGGGCGTTCGGCTTGGTGAAGATGGTCTTGCTGCCGTCTCTTTTGTCATTCCCATATTTATGTTTTACAATCTTTTAAGCTTTGGCATTGGCACAGGCGGTGCGATAAACTATGCTAAGCTGCTAGGTGCAGGCAAGGCAAAGGAGGCAGTGTCACATTTTAACGAAATGCTATGGACTGCACTTGTTACAGGTATTGTCATTACCGTTTGCGGTATCGGTTTACTGCCGCAAATTGTAGAAATATTGGGTGTTAGCCCCAGCGCAGGTATGGTATACACAATGACATATGAGTATGCCGAAATGCTGCTGCTCGCTGCACCCGTATTTTTTTTACACAGCCTACTGCTGGCATTCGTACGTGCCGACGACGGCGCTCGAATAGCCTCTGTAGCCTTTGTTGTAGGCAGTGTAATCGATATTGCCCTTAACTTTTTGCTTGTATTTCGGTTTGATATGGGTGTCACAGGTGCAGCACTGGCAACCATTATCGGCACAATCGTTGGTGTAGTGGTGTGCTTGTGGTACGTGCGACGGAAATATACCGTTTTAAACTATAAACCGTGCAAGTTAAATTTCAAAGCCATTCTTTCCAGCTTAGGTACAGGTTTATCCACATCTACCCAAAACGTGTGGACTTTGGTATTTTTTATTGTTATCAATAATTTACTTATGCGCTTGGGCAGTATCAGCGCAGTTGCCGTATTTGATGTAACGCTTAATGTCTCCTTTTTGGCACTGGCAGTCTTTACTGCTATGGGCGAGACATTACAGCCTATGGTTGCCACCTTTATGGGAGAACGCAACCAAAAGGCTATAAAAGACACATTGCAATTATCCTTGCGCTGGGGACTGCTTTTAGGGCTACTTGGCATTGCAGCACTGTGGATATTTACAGCACCACTTTGTGCGCTGTTCGGTATTGGTGCCGATATCGCAAGCGAATACGGTGTTTTTGCAGTGCGTTGCTACCTCTCAGGAGCTGTTTTTGCAGGTCTCAACATCGTTTTTATGGACTATTATCAAGCTGTCAATCGAGAAAAGTTGGCTTTTACCATTAGCTTTCTACGTGGGTTTGCCCTCTTATTGCCATTGGCATTTTTGTGCGGCAAGCTGTTTCGTGTGCAAGGCATTTGGTTTATGTTCCCCCTTACCGAGCTACTCACCCTTTGTGTCACCTTGCTCCTTGCTACGCAAATGCACAAATGGCTGCCGCCTGCCAAAGCAACCGTGCCCACCAAAACGTGGCTGCTTGATGCAAACATAGCATCCATTGCGCCTGTGTTGTCCGAGGCAGAGGAATTTGCCGAAGGGCTTGATGCTACCCCACGGCAAGTAATGCGAGTTGAATTAATGATTGAAGAGCTGTGTACCGCAATTATTCAAGTTGGATTTGCAAAGGCGCAGGGCTGCATACAGGTAACCATACTGCGGTTGGAGGACGAAAGCTTTGAGCTGCACATTCGTGATAATGCCCTCTCATTCAATCTTTTTTCCGCCAAGACCAAGCTTATCTCGTCGGTGGACGACGTCAGCGAGGATATTCTTAACAGTC
>JAVWEG010000064.1:4391-11158 GCA_036641735.1 Oscillospiraceae bacterium | reverse complement strand
AGCTTTGATACCACGGGAAATGTAATATTTGCAGGCAGCTTTTCCAAAATATTATGTCCTGCAATGCGCCTTGCTTATTGCATAGCGCCGCGTGAGCTTACGGCAAAGCTAATAATAGCAAAGCAAGTGAGCGATGTACATACTAATGTGTGGGCGCAGCGAGTGTGCGAAGCAATATTAACCACCACCGACATCGACGCGCACATCTTATCTGTACGCGCAATATACAAAGCAAAAGCGGAGCTTATGGCAAGTGAGCTTACGGCAAAATGTCCGCATTTAACATTTAATCCACCAAGCGGCGGTATGTTTATATGGGCAAAAATAAATAATTGCACTGATGCAAAGCCATTTATAAATGCGTGCCTTGCGCGCAAGGTAGCGCTTATCCCGGGCAGTGCTTTTATGGTAGATGATGCCTTGCAAACAAACACAATGCGCATCAATTTCTCAGCCCCTACCAAAGAGAATATTGTACGTGGCACCGATATTATGCAAAATGTATTAAAAGAAATGTTTTAGATGCTTTTATGCACTATTGTCTCATTAGTAGATATCTTGACTATAGTGTTTATGAAATATATTTTATTGGTTTCTAAAGAAAACGTTTCCAATCTGCTTTATTGTCATAATCTGGAAATTATTTGCTAAATATTGCACAAAACGAGTTTTTGCAAATATATAGATTTGTTGAATAGTGAGAATATGTATAAAAACAATATTTTTTATGCATAATAACCAAGACACAAACGTAAATTTGTGATATAATGCTGCCGTAGCATCAAATAAGTATTGATTATATATATCAATAGCTCGGTGCTATTATTGACGATTTTCGTTTGATACAGCATATAATGCAGAAAGGAAGATGCATAATGGTAAAGCAAGTAAGTATAAGTAATTTTCGAGAGGTAAAGAGTATACTCTGCGCCGCCACCGGCTCACTCGCAGAAATTGGTGTACACGATACTAAGGGTAGTATTGCTGATGCCAAGAGCATTTTAGGGCTTATGAGCCTAGATTATACAAAGCCTGTGCTACTGGTAAGTGAAAATGAGGCAGAGCTTGAAAAAGTGATAAAAGCATTGGCAAATTAATTATAATGCAAAACATCGGCACAGATGATTTCATCTGTGCCGATATTTTGTTATTATATTATAGCTCTAATGTAACCTTACGATTAGATTTTTGATATTGCGTATATTTTATTCCCACCATATCAAACATACGTTTGCTCGCTATTACGGCATCTGTATCGGCATATTTATCCGCATAATATATTACGTGCGCTATGCCGCTTTGGATTATCGCCTTAGCACATTCGTTGCACGGAAAAAGCGTGGTATACAGCTTTGCTCCGCGCAAAGCGCCATCGCCCTGCCCTCTGTTAAGTATAGCATTCAGCTCCGCGTGGCACACATACATATACTTAGTGTCAAGCGCTGTTTTCCCTTCACGCTCCCACGGCATAGAGTCATCATAACAGCCTGTCGGCATACCGTTGTATCCCATAGAAAGTATTTTATTATCCTCACTTACTATACACGCGCCTACCTGTGTGCCATTATCCTTGCTGCGCTCTGCCGATAGCATTGCTACGCCCATAAAATATTCGTCCCACGATATATAATCTGCTCTTTTCATATTGCGCCCCCAATTTTTATTCACTTAAATTGTATCATAGCGCTTACATAATGTAAACATAATATTATGGCTTTACTGTACAGCGAAAATTTTTATATTTGCAATTTATTTATTTTCAGCTCGGCACTTTAATATCCAAGTTAATAATCCCATTATCATTACGCATAGCATCGTCGCGAGTATTACGCTGAGTATTGATGAAGCCGCCGCGCTTGCTTCTGTTTTTATCGGCTGCTGTATCACTGTGATTTTAGGTGCAATATATTGCTGTGGCATCGCCTTATTATCCTGCATTGACACAGATATATTTTGTGCAAAAGCGGCATCGGTACTGGATAAAAGCGTCTCCGTCATACGCTCATCGTATCCAAGATAATTATGTAATCCCCTAAAATATGCCATCATATCTTTACGCTCCTGTGCAGATACGCAGCTTAGCTCGTCTACTGTGTAATTGGATACAAGCTCCATCATTTCGCTTATTTTAGCTTCATTATCACTGATATCTTTATGCCATACAGGCGACACATCTCCCTTTTGCAGCTCTTGTAAAATATGTAGCGCCTTTTCACGAGAAGCTTGATTTTTTATACTTCCGCTTTGCTCTAATGCCAAATTAATCTCGCTCATACTCTTGCCGTTTAATTTATATAGCGCATTAATATAATCCAGCATATCGTCCTTTATATCGCTCATCTGCGCTATTTGCTCGCTGTCGGCATTTGTTAATGCCTGTGCCATTTGCTCTATGTCGGCGCTGTTCTCTTTAACGTCGTTTTCCCATACAAAAGACACATCTCCGCGTTTAAGCTCACTTAATAAAGCCCGTGCTTGCTCTGCCTCGTTTGCAGCATATGCAGGCAGCAGCAATAGCGGTAATATTATTAATATTGTAAAGGTTTTTATGCAAAGCTTTTTAAACGTACCGCTCACCTCTTTAGTAAATATATTGTATCACAAATACATTTAAAAAAAACATCAAATTATAGAATTCCACAAAAAAGTCAACAATATTATCGAAAATAATATTGTTGACTGATACAGCGAGTATTAACGCAGCTATATTAAATTTTCAGTAAATAATTAGTCCAGTGTAATGTATTTATCCTTGTCCCAGCCTGTCACCTCTGCCATTTTATCTATCAAGGTATAGCCTTGCGAATGTAGCTCGTCTACGGTGGTATCTGCCGCTATTTTTCCGTCCTTCAATATAATTACGCGCTCTATAAAGCTCTCTATTTCGTCCACATAATGCGTGGATAATATTATCGTTTCGTCACCGCACAAAGCACCCGACATCAGCTTAATAAAGTCCCTACGAGTAAAAATATCCTTGCCGAGAAACGGCTCATCCATAAAGTAATATTTGCACCGCCTTGCAAACCCTGCCGCCAGCTCCACGCGCGCGCGCTGCCCTGTAGAAAGCTTGCCTATTTTATCCGTGTATTCAAGGGAGAAAAAGTCGCATAGCTTTACATAGCGTGCCATATCAAAATTACTGTTAAAATCGGCTATATACTCGCCAAATTCCCCTACCCTAAGGTCTTGAAAATAGCTGCCCTCACCTGTGATATAGCTGATATCCGCCATCATATCAATAGGCAAATGCTCATCTATTCTAACGCTGCCGCCACCTAATGATAAAATACCCGACATCATACGCAGCATAGTAGTTTTGCCGGCTCCGTTTTCGCCAAATAATCCTACAATACTGCCGCTTGGTATCTCAAGCGTTGTGGGCAATAAGCCGCGTGGCTTTGCCGCTTTTTTATTGTATATTTTACTTAAATTATTAAGGCTTATCATTTTATTCCCCACCTTTCGCCGTCGCTTACATTATAACCAACAGACTCATATTTCCAAGTTTTAATTTCTTTTGTGTTGAACAAAAGCCCTCTTCTTTGGACAAAATTATTGTTTCCTATCTCATTGTGATAGCTATTGATAGTCTCCTCGGCAATTTTGCCGCTTTCGTCATATACGCGCATATAGCTTTGGTTTTCGTCTTCTAAGAAGGTAGATGCCACTAGCATTTTATCCGCGCTGTCATTTAGCGTAATGCCAAAAACATCGTCGTTTGGCAAATTATCCACGGCTACTTTATTTACTATTTTACCGTTTTCTATGCGCAATGCCATTGCCTTGCCTTGCACTATAAATGCAAGGTCATTAGCATTTTCCTGTGGGCAAAGCGTGATATAATTATCCGCAATATCATCGTTTACCATAAGATTATCCGTCATTTCGCCGCTTTTAGCATATACCATAAGGTATAGCTTGCCGCCCATTTCGCCAAATACGCATAAGCTGCCGCCTGCATTTGTGATAGTGACAGTCTCCATACCTGCTTGCGCTGTGATACATTTTATTACTTTTCCTGTTGGCGCAAGCGCATCTTCAAATTTATTTCCATCAATCTCGATATGCTTTGTCTGTGCCGCTTCCATTTGCTCTATACACCATACTCCGCGCTCGCCCGTTATCGCTTTATTGGTATTTAGCGAAAAGTATGTCTTACCGTCAAGCTCCGTTTGTGAAATACACATCGTCCATTCGGGGTTATCGTAAATTCTTAATGAAAAGCTTGAATAAAATAGCTCATCATTTATACGATATGGGTTTGCTGTAAACTCAAGCTCTCCATTAAGCTTTAGTCCTGTATCTACATTTATCATTTTGGACGGTGCATCATCAAATAGACTTCTGTTTCTGTTTTCGTATATTTTACATACTATTGCAGCTTCGTTTGCGGCTAATTTATAATAACGGCCTTCCTTGTTATATTGCGCTTTACTATAATCCGTATCAGATGGCGGATATGCTTGTGCCATTTGTGGATAACATCTATAATAAACACTATTATCGTCTATAAATTTGAATTTATTTTTTATTTCGCCGTTTTCAAGCGTTAACATTTGTGTAAAATTGCTTGCAAACATTTCTCCGTGCAAGGTAAATTCGGCAAGCGCCTCGCTTTTGCCGCTATTTAGCGTTACTCTTGTACCAAGCTGCCCTATACCGATGAGCAGTGCTATCGCAATATTTACCGCTAAAATTATCGAGATTATTACAAGCGGCAAATGCCGTTTTATAGCTTTCATATTATTTCCTCCTATAAGTTTTTGGCTTTATTCATAGCATTTATTGCCCACCACAAGGATAATGCCGCAATGACAATTTGGCACACGAAAAAAATGCAGGATAATATATCTGCTCTAGTAAATCCTCTTGCTGCAAATCGTCCGTTGAAATAAGGTATCATTATTCCGCCAACTCCACAAACCCCTGTGGCAATGCACGCTGTAAATGCCAATAAACGTGCGCCCTTAGTGTGCATCAATATGCAGTGCAGTGTTATTGCGCTTGCTATTATTGCTAAAGCCACAGCAATAAACATTATTATAGAATGTGGAAATAGCACATCACTAAAGGTATTGCCTACAAAATGTAAAAACAGTCCCGAATGAAGCTTTTCGACAGTCGTTGTAATACGTTCGCCATCCACAAATACAGTATTTGCAAACATTTTACTTGGCTGTATAAATCTGAGAGGATAATATAGTGCTACAAACATTAGTAATTGCACGCACATAGCGCTTATTTCATACAAAATGCCTGTGAGAATATTGCCGTATAGCACTTTACTGCGCTTTATCGGCAGCATCATCACGGTGTAATCCGCGTGCGCTTTGCCAAATGCCATACCTATGCTCGGCACCGCGCTTATCAGCAATGCCGAAACAAAGCTTAAAAAGAATATAAACATTATTATAGGGTGTCTCATCATCGAGCCGCCACTTCCATCGGGTAATAAAAAAGTAAACAGCGTTTCGCATATTGCAAATACCACAAAATTGATACCGAGATATTTAATGCTCCTGCGCATATTCCAAGCGCAAATATTATATATGTCTTTCATTTTTCCCTCCAAATGTATTATGATGATAGTACACTAATATTAAAAAATTATTCCTCACCCCATACCTCGCTCACAAGTGCAATTACTTTTTTATACGACAAATGATTGCTTTTTGCATTTTGCACAAACTCGCTTACAAGCCCACGCGTAAGCTCGTCCTCGATTTTTTGTTTTATCTCATCACTTGCCACTACAGTACTTACCGTGTTACCGCTTGTAGCAATAATGCCCTCGTCCTCCATTAAATGGTATGCTTTTTGCGCGGTATTGGGGTTTACCCCCGTAATAGCTGCCAGCTCCCGACGGCTTGGCATTACGTCGCCGCTGTGTGCCGTCCCCAAAAATATCTGCCGCTTTACGTGCAAGGCTATCTGCTCGTACACTGCACTGCGCTTATCAAAGCATAGCCCCTTAAAATCAATCAAAATATCACCTCCGTTTGCTTTCCATAAGTGTACTATACTACTAGTACACTTATAAGTCAAGAAAAATTTAAAAACAAAATAAAGAGGCGACATTTTTTGCCGCCTCTTTACTATTATTCAATCGATTACAGTATTACATTTTTGTTATTTTAGCACCCTGTGCCGTATCCTCTATGCTCCAGCCTTTTGCTGTAAGCTCTGCTCTTATAGCATCTGCCTGTGTAAAGTCTCTTTTACGCTTTGCCTCGGCACGTTTTTCTACCAGTGTTTTAATATCTTCAGGTACATCGTCTTTTTTGCGATTATACACAAGTCCCAGCACGCCTGTAAGCTCGTCGAAGGTTTCTGCCGCTACCTTTAGCGTATCTGCATTTGTCTGTGCCGATAATGTATTTATATCGCGCACAAGGTCAAATATTGCGGCAAGGGCATCGGCGGTATTAAGGTCATCTTCCATAGCTATGTTGAATTTACCTCTTGCGGCGGCTGATTTCTCGCCTAAAATACAGTCCTCTCCCTGCGAATGTGCCAATGCAAAATCGAGATTGTCGCGGCAAGTATATAAACGTTCCAGCCCCGATTTGCAAGCCTCTAATAGCTCTACAGTGTAATTAAGCGGACTGCGGTAATGCCCTGTAAGCATAAAATATCTGATAGGCTCGTAGCCGTATTTATCTGCTACGTCACGCACTGTAAAAAAGTTTCCTGCCGATTTACTCATTTTGTGATTATCAATATTTAAAAATCCGTTGTGCATCCAATAATGTGCAAACGTGCAG
>JAVWEG010000064.1:0-4381 GCA_036641735.1 Oscillospiraceae bacterium | reverse complement strand
CTTTGCGCTATTTCGTTTTCGTGATGCGGAAACACAAGGTCTTGTCCGCCGCAATGAATATCTATAGTATTGCCAAGATGCTTGCGCGCCATAGCGCTACACTCTATATGCCAGCCCGGACGTCCCTTGCCATATGGGCTATCCCAATAAGGCTCGCCCTCCTTTGCCGCTTTCCATACGGCAAAGTCCGACGCATTTTCTTTAAGGTCGTCTGCCATATCACTGCGCAGCTCACGGTTACCTGCCGTTAAATCCTCCAGTACCAAATGCGACAGCTTGCCATATCCTACAAATTTATTGGTTCTGAAATACACGTCGCCGTTTTTAGCCACATAACCATATCCCTTATCGATAATATCTTTTATTATCGATAATATTTCCGCAATATGCTCTGTAGCGCGCGGCATTACTGTAAGCGGTAAAATATTAAGCCCTTGTGCATCCTTTAGATATTCTGCCTCATAGCGGCGCGCTACCGTTTGCATATCCACACCCTCTGCCACCGCTTTAGTAATGAGCTTATCATCTATATCGGTAACATTGCTTACATACAGCACATTATTGCCGCGATACGTAAGGTATCGGCGCAATGTATCAAACACTATCATTGGGCGCGCATTACCTACGTGGATAAAATTATATACCGTAGGGCCGCATACGTAAATGCGATATTCGCCCTGCTTTATTGGCACAAGCTCTTCTTTTTCGCGTGTTAATGTATTAAATACTTTCATAGCACACCTCTGTAATTATAATTTTGATACGGCACTTAGCACTGCCGCTCTGCTGGCGGCAAAATTTAGTCCGCCTTGTAAATAAAGTGTATACGGCTCACGAATAGGTCCGTCGCAAGACAACTCTATGCTGCTGCCCATAGTAAACGCGCCTGCCGCCATAATAATAGGGCTGTCGTATCCGGGCATATCGCACGGAACGGGCGCGGCATCTGAATCGATAGGGCTTAACGACTGTATAGCTGCGCACATATCACACATCGCTTTTTCGCTGTGCGTTACTACGCTCGTGATAATATCGTTGCGCGGCTGTGTGTATTTCGGTGTTACCTCCATACCCTTTTGCTCAAAGCAACAGCTTGCGTAAATGCTTGTTTTTACAGCATCTGCCACTACTCCGCTCGCATAGTAAAGCCCTAAATACAGCTCACGCAGCACATCTAATGTACAGCCTATCTCGCCGCCTGTACCCGGCGCTGTTAGGCGGTGTGCGCACATCTCTACCAAATGTTTTTTGCCTGCGATATATCCGCCTGTAGGCGCTATACCGCCGCCCGGATTTTTAATAAGGCTGCCCATCATAAGGTCTGCTCCGTACTCTGTAGGCTCTGCCTTTTGTGTAAATTCTCCGTAACAATTATCCACCATTACTATTATATCTGGATTAGCTTTTTTAGCGGTATCGCTGATATTTTTTATCTCTTCAAGCGACAGCGCTCTGCGCAAAGCATATCCACGGCTGCGCTGTATATAGCACACCTTAGCACCTTTGCATTTAGCGGATATAGCATCTAAATCGGCTTCTCCGTTTGGCAATAATGCCACTTCGTCATATTTTACACCAAAATCCGCGAGCGAACCGTAATGCGAACCGTCTATTCCTATTACTCCTGCCAAAGTATCATAAGGTGTACCTGTAACGCATAGCATAGTGTCGCCTGTGCGCAATATGCCGAATAACGCTACGCATAAAGTATGAGTACCCGACATAAAGCTTTGCCTATAAAGCGCGGCTTCGCTATGTGTAATATATGCAAACAGCTCCTCTAGCTTATCGCGTCCCGAATCGTCGTATCCATATCCCGTAGTACCCACTAAATGATGTGAGCCTACCTTACAAGCCGTAAATGCTTTTAGCACCTTTAGCTGGTTATAGTCTCTTATTTCGTCTGTTTTATCAAAATATGGTTTGCACATTTCCATCGCTTTAGCATCTAAAGCAAGGCTTTCTTTATCAATATCAAAAAACTGTTCTATCATTTTAATAATCCTTTATTTTTTATTTTACAGCTCATTACAGTACCGCTGCGCTCAAATCCAAGCCGCGTATAAAATGGCTCTGTTTCATTATCACACAATAAAATTACTCGTTTGTCCGAATATTTACGTGCAAAAGTGCTTACAAGATAAGATGCACAGCCCTTACCCTCATACCCCTTAGCAGTAGCTACAGCGGCAATATATGCCTCGTTTTTATCTATACTGTATACTCCTGCCGTCGACACCGTTTTTCCGCCACAGCTAATCGACATTATATCCGCATAGCCTCGCGCTATTCTCATACAAGTGTCTGAATAAAAATCGTCTATCGTAACAAGCGAATTTGCAAAGCAACGTGAATGTGCCACATCAAGGATTTTTGGATTTTCATTCACCGTCATATCGCTTGGATTTTGTTTTGATATATTTTTTACGCTTCTGAGCAGTGGCAATCCCTGCGCTTCATATCCAAGCGGTACGTATCCGCTTGTTTTAAGCTGTGTCACTTCAGCAAGCTTTAAAAAATCCAAAAGCTCACTATCATTTTTTATTTTACCGCACAAATGTCCATAATGCCCCATCAACATCAGTGCTGCTTTATCATCAATAATATAAAAGCCTACTTGCCCGTTATGCTTTGCGTAAATATTGTACGCATTTCCCATAAACGAGCCAAAATACGCTACATTATCTATTACAGACATAAATTTCGCACTGTCGGCTTCGCTAATCATAAAGCGTTTACAAGGTGCTTATAATCATTGCCCCTTGCCTCAAAATTAGGGTATACGTCAAACGAGGCACACGCAGGTGACAGCGACACTATATCTCCGCTTTTAGCATATTTATATGCTATATTCACAGCATCCTGCATATCTACAGCACGCATTATTTCAATATTATCTTTATTATAGCTATCGTCAGCTTTTATTGCCTGCTCTATTTTATCGGCTGTAGCGCCTGTGAGTATTAATAATTTTACGTGTTCATTTACATCCTTTGCCATTGGCTCAAACGGTATATGCTTATCGTATCCGCCTGCAATAATTATCAGCTTTTCATTGAATGCACGCAAACCTGCTATTACACGCGTAGGGCTTGTGGCGATGGAATCGTTATAATATTTTACTCCGTTTAAAGTGCGCACAGGCTCTATGCGATGCTCTACCCCACTAAAGCTGCGCGCTACATCTGCCATACTGTCGGTACTTGCAAGGTATTTTGTGGCAGCAAAAGCGGCAAGCATATTTTCTACATTATGCTCTCCCCTCAAAAGTATCTCACTTTTATGAACCACAGGCTGCTGCACACAGTTTTTCGCTATAGTAAGCACGCCTTTATCCGTAAGATATGCTCCGTTTTCCACTATGCTCTTGCGCGTAAAATACGCACATTCGCCCTTTACATCGCTGCTCATTTCACGCGTAATTTCATTTTCGTATCCAAGCACGGCAAGGCTGTCTTTCGGCTGATACAATAAAATATTACGTTTTGCATCAATATATTCACGCATATCCTTGTGATGATCCAGATGATTAGGTGTAACATTTGTTACCACAGCTACGTTGCACGGTGCGTGCATACTAATTAGCTGAAAACTGGAAAGCTCCACTACCGCTATATCATCAGTATTTATTGTTTTTATTATCGGCAATAACGCTCTGCCCAAATTGCCGCCGAGATGCACTGTATATCCCTCTTTTTTGAGTATTTCTGAAATTAATGTAGTGGTGGTGGTTTTTCCGTCAGAGCCTGTAACCGCCACTATTTTGCACGGACAAAGCTCAAAAAACAATTGCATTTCGCTCGTAACCTCGCACCCCTCTGCCTTTGCATCTTGCAGCTCTTTAGTATAATATTCAAATCCTGGTGTACGCATTATCAAATCCTGCTCTTTTAAGCCGTTAAGATAATCTTCACCGAGCGATAATCTAACATTAAGACGGCGAAGCGTATTTGCGTATTCTCCAAAGTCCGCAATGTCAGATTTTTTATCGCATAGCGTTACTATTGCGCCATTTTCGCAAAACATCTCTATGCACTCTTTATGGCTTACACCTGCTCCGATAAAAGCAATTTTTTTACCGTGCAAACATTTAAAAAAGTTTTCAATTTTATTCAACATTGCATCTCCTAATGTTTTATTTTTAATATTATAAAGCGCGAAGCGCTGTGGCTGAAAGGCGGCTTTTAGATTATTAAAACATAAAAGCTGCTTTAGCTGTGTTTCAATGTTCTAAAAGTGCAAAGCTTTGCTTTGCAAGGCGCGTAGCGCTGTGGCTGAAAGCCACCTTTTAGGTTATTATAACATTTCGCAGCTTTAGCTGCGTACAACAAAAGTGATGTATCACTTTTGCGTGTTTCAATGTTCTCTCAGGTGTCAAAAT
>JAVWEG010000063.1:0-11469 GCA_036641735.1 Oscillospiraceae bacterium | reverse complement strand
TTTAATATGGCGGCTTTTCACTTCGCTTCTCAGCTTTTGTACTAAACCGTCTGCTACATCAGCCCCTGTATCCGCCAAAATAAGCTGCTCCTCTAGGTCATCATACAATTCATCGGTAATCTCACCTGCATTTATCATATCACTGATTGTGCCGAATATGGAGTCGCGCGTTTTTTTAAGCCCTGCGCCCAGCTTGTCAAAAAAGCCCATAACAATTCCCCTTCTTGTTTTATTACGATACAAGGCTTGCGTCTACACTGTCTAAATCCAGCTTTAAAAGCTTGCTCACGCCGTCCTCTTGCATTGTTACACCGTATAAAACATCTGCCTCTTCCATTGTACCGCGTCTGTGTGTGATAACTATGAACTGTGTATGCTCTGTAATGCGGCGCAGATACTGTGCATAGCGCGTTACATTCACGTCATCAAGCGCAGCTTCTATCTCATCAAGCACACAAAACGGCGCAGGATTAACCGCTAATATTGCAAAATAAATAGATATTGCCACAAGCGATTGCTCGCCGCCGGACAAAGCAGACAAGTTTTTGATAATTTTTCCGGGAGGTGCTACTTCTATTTCAATACCGCTTTCCAGCACGTCCTCTTCATCAGTAAGGCGCAAGGATGCTGTGCCGCCCCCAAAAAGCTCTGTAAATATACGTTTGAAATGCTTGTTAATGCTGTCAAAGCTGTCTTTAAACATCACTCGCATTTCACCGCATAAGCCTGCAATCATTTTTTCAAGCTCCTGCTTACTCTTTTGTACATCAGAAACCTGTGCTTTCATAAACGTATAACGCTCGCTAACCTCGGCATATTCTTCTATTGCGCCTACATTTACATTGCCAAGTGACTTTATTTTGCCCCTAAGCTCACCTACCATACGGCGCAGCTCGGTAATAGTGTCAAACTCCACGCAAAAGCCTTGCGCATCACTCGGTGTAAGCTCATATTCTTCCCATAGCTTTGCCACCGTTTGGTCATATTCAAGCTCTAGCGCCCCTTTGCGCTCCGTAAGCCTTGCCACCTCGCGTGACAGCTCTTCACGTCTATCGGTAATGGCTCTTATTTTTGCCGTTTGCCCTGTGATAGTGCCTTCTTTTTCTATGCGCTTTTTTGATGTCTCGGAGATTTTTGTTTCGCACATTAATATTTCCGATTTATCCTCGTTTACCTGCTTATTTATATCCGCTATTTTTAGCTCGTTTTCCTCGTTTTGTTTAGTAAGACGTGCAATGCTTTCGCGCTGCTGTATACTGCGCTGCTCGCTTTCACCTGTACGTCCAAATAGCGCTTGCGCCGCGTTTTTGTGCATAGATATATCTTTTTCACAGGAAAGCTTTTGCATTTTATACTCTGATAATTCGTTTTGCATTCGTGTACGCGTTGCCAAAAATCCATCATCATCGCCCGTTATCAAAGACATTTCCGCTTCCAGTTTATTTGCCTCTGTCTGTGCTTTATTCATAGCATCGCTCGCGGATTTGGCACGCGCATCATAATCGAATATTTGCTTTTGCAGTGTCTGCGTTTCTGCTATCAAAATTTCTATTGCGCTATTTGCCTGTGAAATAGCCGTATTAATCCTTGAAATTTCCACTTCACAGCGTATTTTGTCTCCGCCTGCCGTTATAGCCTCGCTATCTGTAGCTGTAAGCTCTGCTTGCAGTGCATCTACCTCCGCTTTTATTTTATCGGTATCCTCCTGCGCCTTTTCCTGCTGCTTTATAAGCAAAGCTGCCTTTGCGTGCAGCTCCTCTATCTCTTGTTTGCGAGAAAAAAGCCCTGCTGAGCGCGATACACTGCCGCCTGTAAACGAGCCGCCTGCATTGATTACCTGCCCGTCACGCGTTACTATACGATTGCGAAAATCCAGTGCGCGTGCAATACCCGATGCCTCGTTGATATCATCTACTATTATAATGCGGCCAAGTAAATTGGCTACTACATTATTATATTTAGCATCATATGTTACTGCATCTGCTGCGCAAAGCGCACTGCCTGTAAGGCGCGCTTTATCTACAAAGCTACCCTTCATTGTATCCAGTGGCAAAAATGTAGCTCTGCCTGCTCTCTCGTCTCGCAAAAATGCCATTGCGGCCTTAGCCGCTGTCTCGTTTTCCACTACTATATTTTGCAAAGCAAAGCCGAGCGCTGTTTCTATCGCTATTTCATATCCGCCTTTTACGTTTAAAATATTAGATACAGGCCCTATAATGCCACGCAAACGATGGTCTCTCGATGCTTTAATTACCGTCTTTACACTCGGGCCATAGCCGTCCATATTACGCTCAAGCTCCGTTAATGTAGCCGCTTTTTGCTGTGCTGCCTCAAGGGCTCGCGCAATGCTTTGCTCTTTGGTATCCGCTTGCGACAAAAGCTCCTTACGGCTATCAAGCTTCATTGCAAGCCCCTGCTTAATATTATCAAGGCGCGTTAACGTTTCCAAGGTTTTTTTAAGCAATATATCAGTATCTGCTTTTTGCACATCTAGCTCTTGCTTTGTGTTTGCATTTTGCTCTGCCTGTTGCTTTGTTACCGTTAAGCGCTCACGCGCAGCTTCACTGCTGGATACAGCCGATGCCGCATTTACTTTTTCGTTTGTCAGCTCGCTCGTAATCGAAGTAAGACGTGCTGCAATTATTCCGCGTTTTTCTCCTGTTGCCGCGCTTTTTTGCATTAGCTCATCAAGCGTTTTTTCAAGCGCCGCAATATCAGTCTCAAATCCTTTTATCGCTTGCTCGCAGCTTGCTATCTTTGCATTATGCTCATCTATTTCTTCGGCAATAGCGCCTTTACCCAAATCCGCTTCGCGTATCTCTGCATTTATGCTGTCTATACTCGCTTTATTATGCGCAATATCGTTGTTTAATACAGCTATCTGTGCATCGCACCCCGAAGCGCGCTGTGTAATTGAACGAATATCGGCATTGTAACGCTCTATTTCCATTATCAGCTTTTGTATTTCGTCACGCACTGTCTGTGTTTCTTCATCAATGCTTTCGATTTCTGCTGTTTGCTTATCGTAGTCTTGTGATGCTATTTCTATCTTGCGCTGCTGGTCTCTCACCGTATCCTTGGCTTTAAGTATAGTATCCATCCACAGCGTTATTTCGTATGTTTTGCGTTTATCTGATAATTCTAAAAACTGCTTTGCTTTTTTACTGTCGTGTTCAAGAGGGCCTACGCGCTCCTCTAGCTCTGCTAAAATATCGCGTAAACGCACCATATTATCCTCGGTACTTGCCAAACGGCGCTCCGCTTCATTTTTGCGATAACGGTAACGTGCTATCCCTGAAGCTTCTTCAAATATTTCACGTCGTTCCGCGCTTTTTGCTCCCACTATTTCAGATATACGTCCCTGTCCGATTATAGAATACCCGTCTCTGCCAAGCCCTGTATCCAAAAACAGCTCATATACATCTTTTAGCCGAACATTCTGCCCATTTACGCTGTATTCACTCTCGCCCGAGCGATAATATTTGCGCCCGATAATAACCTCGTCGTTATCCACATCCACACGTCTATCAGTGTTATCCACTATCAGATTAACAGCAGAAAACCCCATTGCACTGCGGCTTTGAGTACCTCCGAAAATTACGTCCTCCATTTTGCCGCCGCCGCGCAGCTGCTTAGAGCTTGTCTCTCCCAGCACCCAACGTATGGCATCGGAAATATTGCTTTTCCCCGAACCATTCGGCCCTACTACCGCTGTAATACCCTCGCCAAACGTTACTCGAGTACGGTCCGGAAATGATTTAAATCCCTGTATTTCAAGCGCTTTCAGTTTCATTTTTACACCTTCTTTATGGTAAAGTCTCTATTTGAAAGTACATCACTTTCTTGTATTGTAATATAATAATTATCTTTTGCAAGTGCAATAATATTTGCGTTTTTTTGCCCTGCCGCCGTAGAGCGTTCACCTCGCGGCACTGTTACTATATAGCTGCCTTTGTCAAGCTCTGCCATCTTACTTGCAAGTGATTTATAGTATATTTTAGCACAGCATAGCTGCATAAATGCAGGATGATACGGCCCTGCTAAAATATTTTTTTCAAGTGACGCATCTGCCGCAAGCCCTACTCGTATTATACGCACATTGTTTTTCTCATACATTCCTATCAAATCCGCTGTGATATCCACAGCTTCACTGAGTGTAAGCGGAATATATTTGCCTTGCTCATAAAGCTCTCCAAGCTTCGTGTTTTTTATCGTAATCGCAGGATAAATACGTACTGTATCGGGATTTAATTTTAATAATTCTTTGCTTGTGTATAGCGCACCCTGTCTGTAATCTTCTTCGCCGTACAGCCCCGGCATCATTTGCACTCCCAGCTCAAACCCTGCTTTTTTTATCATATCAGAGGCTTTTATTACGTCTTGTGCCGTATGCCCTCTGTCATTCATCGCAAGTATTTTATTGTCCATACTCTGTGCGCCAAGCTCTATTGCCACTACACCGTAATCTGATAGTTGCCGCAATATGTCCTCATCTATCGCATCGGGACGGGTAGATAATCGTATTCCCTCGGCGCGTTTATTTTGCACAAATGGATATGCCGCCGCCAATAGCTCTTTGCGATAATGCGGCTCTATAGCCGTAAAGCTGCCGCCGAAAAAGGCTATTTGCATACCTTTTTCGTCACCTGTTTTTGGCAAATACTTATCGCAAAGCTGCGATACTTCCTCTGCCGTAGGCGCTTTTTGTGTGCCGCTGATAGCTCTTTGGTCGCAAAAGCTGCACATATGCGGACAGCCTGCGTGCGGTACAAATATGCTTAAATTAGCGTGTTTGCTCATTTATATCCCATCAGTGCGAGCGCTTCACGCGCTGCCGCCTGCTCCGCTGTTTTTTTGCTGTGTCCGCTGCCCTTGCCTATACAATTAGAATTAAGATGCACTTCCACAGTAAAGCTTTTATCGTGGTCTGGCCCTTGCTCGTCCGTCACCTCATAGCGCACACGTTCTTCGGGGTTTTGCTGTATTATCTCTTGCAGCCGCGTTTTATAATCTTCTTCGGCAGCGGCATCAGTGAGAGATGAAGTGACAAAAGGTAAAATAAAATTACTAGCCGCCGCAAGCCCTCCGTCAAGATAAATAGCCGCTATCACTGCCTCAAAGGCATCCGATACAATACTCGCACGCTCACGTCCGCCTGCTTTATCCTCGCCCTTGCCAAGACGTAAAAAGCTGCCGAGATTTATTTGCTTTGCAAACCCGAACAATGCGCTCTCGCACACAAGATTTGCCCTCATACGAGTAAGCTCCCCTTCGGGCATTTTTTTGTGAGTAAACAAATATTCCGCCACCACTATAGACAATACCGAGTCCCCCAAAAATTCTAAGCGCTCATTGTGCTTAATACCGTGCTTCGCTTCATTGGCATAAGAGGTGTGAGTAAGTGCCGTCTCCAGCAATTGTTTATTATTAAAAGTATAGCCTATTACATCTTCTATTTGTGCCATTAATTTTCCGCCTCATCATTATTATCAATATCTACAGCCGAAAGAGCAACCGTCATTTCATCTATAATATTTTTATCGCAACATTCCTTTGCCTGCCTGATAGCATTTTTAAATGCCTTTGCGTTAGACGAGCCGTGTGCTTTAATTACAGGCTGTGTCACACCCAAAAACATCGCGCCGCCTGCCTCATCGGCATCTAGCTTTTTCTTGAAATTACGCATACCGTCTTTTACTATTAAAAACGCAATTTTTGTAAAAAAGCTCTTTAAGAAAACTTTTTTTATCTCGCCCACAAGGCTTTTTGCAAGCCCCTCTGTCAGCTTTAATATCACATTGCCTGTAAATCCGTCGCACACTACCACATCGGCAGCGCCGCGCGGAATATCCTTTGGCTCTATATTTCCCACAAAATTAATACTGCTGTTATGGCGCAGCAACGCATTTGCCTCTACATACATCGGTGTACCTTTTGTATCCTCCGCTCCAATATTTACAAGTGCTACGCTCGGATTGCTTCTGCCCATAACTCGGCTCATATAAATACTGCCCATAGTAGCAAATGCACTTAGCATCTCAGGACGACATTCGGCATTAGCGCCTGAATCGAGCAGTAAATACGGCTTATCCGTAGCCGGCACTACAGTGCCTATGGCAGGGCGCTTTACCCCTTTAATTCGCTTTACTATAAGCATAGCGCCTGTAAGCAATGCCCCTGTAGAGCCTGCCGATACCACAGCATCGCCCTCTTTTGCAGCAAGCATACGCAGTGCTATAACCATAGATGAATTTTTTTTGTTTCGTATAGCGCTTGTAGGCTCGTCGCACATTTCTATCGTTTCAGTGGCATTTACTACACGTATGCCGCTCATATCTATGCTATGTTCTTTTACAGCAGCAGCTATTTTATCGCTATCTCCTACCGCAATAAGCTCCACTCCATATTCCTTATGTGCCTCGGCAGCCCCTAAAAGCATCTCTGTCGGTGCATTATCTCCGCCCATTGCATCAAATATTATCTTCATAGTCTGCCTCCTGTTGTATTGTTTTTTTCATATCCTCTACAGCTCTGTTTGCCACAGCCTCGTAGCGCAAAGCTTTTTCTCTGATATGCTCGCTTAACGGCGGCAATATGCCGATATTACAGCCCATTGGTTCAAAATGCTCGTTTGGCGCTGCAATGTATTTAAGCAATGCTCCGCACATTGTTGTGCCGGGATATTCAGTCGGCTGTGTACCTTTTAGCCGTGCTAAAATAAATCTTGCCGCAAGCAGCCCCGATGCCATACTTTCCACATATCCCTCAAACCCTGTGATTTGCCCCGCAAAAAACACATTGCTATGCTCTTTGAGCGATAAATCACCTGAAAGCACTTTTGGCGCATTAATAAACGTATTTCGGTGCATTACACCGTAACGTACAAATTCTGCGTTTTCAAGACCTGTAATCATTGAAAAAACTCGCTTTTGCTCTGCAAATTTAAGATTAGTTTGAAATCCGACTATATTGTACATACTCAGCGCTTTATCCTCAGCGCGCAGCTGAATATTCGCCCACGGACGATGCCCTGTGGCAGGATTGATTAGCCCTACAGGGCGCAAAGGACCGTAGCGCATAGTATCTGCTCCACGCTTTGCCATTATCTCTATCGGCATACATCCCTCAAACACGTCAGGCTCTTTTTCAAAGCTATGCAGCTCTGCTCGCTGTGCATTTACAAGCTCTTGATAAAAAGCTTCGTATCCTGCTTTATCAAACGGACAATTAAGATAATCTCTGCCGCCTCTATCGTATCGAGATGCGGCAAATACCTTGTCCATATCTATACTTTCGGCTGTTACTATCGGCGCTGCCGCATCAAAAAACGCGAGCGCTTCTTGCCCTGTAAGCCTTGTAATTGCATTTGCAAGCGCGCCTTCGGTAAGTGGGCCTGTAGCCACAAGTGTAATGCCGTCTTTATCAATATCGGTTTTTTCTTCTAATTTTACCGTGATAAGCGGATTTGCATTTACTTCTTGCGTTACTTTGCGCGCAAATTCGGCTCTATCCACCGCAAGCGCTCCACCTGCCGCCACACGGCAATCCTCGGCTATCGGTAATATATTTGTGCCAAGCAGCTTCATTTCTGCCTTTAATAAGCCCGATGCAGATGCTAATCTGTCAGCTTTAAGCGAATTTGAACATACAAGCTCCGCAAAATTTTCGTTATGATGCGCAGGAGAATATTTATTTGGCTTTTGCTCATACAATTCACACGCAACACCGTGC
This sequence comes from Oscillospiraceae bacterium, assembly GCA_036641735.1. Lineage (GTDB taxonomy): Bacteria > Bacillota > Clostridia > Oscillospirales > Ruminococcaceae > JAGPHI01. Next base: position 3,738 of record JAVWEG010000063.1, on the reverse strand, counting down.
TTTGCAAGATATAAAGCCGCCTCACAGCCTGCTAGTCCTGCGCCTATTATAGTTATTTTATCTGTCATTTAACATAAGGCTTCTCAAAGCCGCAGCCCTCTCCGGCGCAATGCAGTATACCTGCCTTACCGCCTTTTTTAAACAATGTTTTGCCGCACTCAGGACATACCTCGGCAATAGGCTCGTCCCAAGACATAAAGTCACATTCAGGGTTTTTTTCGCAGCCATAATATATTCTGCCCTTTTTACTCTTGCGTATCAGCATACGTGAGCCGCATTTAGGACATAAGCCCTCTGTAGCTTTTACTATCGGCTTCGCATTTTTACATTCGGGAAAGCCGGGACAAGCTAAAAATTTACCAAATCGCCCTATTTTTATTACCATTTTTTTGCCGCAAAGCTCACAAATTTCATCTGTTTCTTCGTCAGGCACTTTTATTTTAGTACCTTCCATCTCTTTTTCGGCATTCGTTAGCATTTTATCAAAATCTTTATAAAATTTATCTATTACGTCGCGCCACTCGGCATCTCCGTTTTCTACTGTATCAAGGTTTTTTTCCATTTGTGCTGAAAATTTGATATCAACTATTTTCGGAAATTGTGTCATCATCAGCTCGTTTATCACAAGCCCCAATACAGTTGGCTTTAGCTTTTTTGCCTCGCGCTCTACATAATTGCGGTCTATAATCGTAGTGATAATCGGCGCATACGTAGACGGGCGCCCTATTCCGTTTTCCTCAAGCGCTTTAATGAGCGTAGCTTCGTTATAAAGGCTTGGAGGCTGTGTAAACTTTTGCTCACTTGTAAGCTCACGTAGCTTTAACACTTCACCTTTAGATAGTACAGGCAGCGCCGTTTCTTTTTTCTCTTTTTCATCTGTGGCTTCTTCGTATAAAGCCGTAAATCCGTCAAAGGTAACTACAAATCCGCTTGCGTGAAACATATAATCTGCCGCTGTCACGTCTATTGCTACAGTATCAAGCTCGCAATCGCTCATTTGGCTTGCCGTGAAACGGCTCCATATTAAGCGATACAGCTTTGCCGTATCTCCTGTAAGGCTGCGCTCGGCTATCTCGGGTGTGATAGCCGGATTTGTAGGACGTATAGCTTCGTGAGCATCTTGTGCGGCGGTAGCGTTTTTGGATTTATACGTGCGTGCATATCCGCAGATATATTTATCGCCGTATGCCCCTGCAATATATTCTTTTGCCCCTGCAATTGCCTCATCTGATAAACGCAAGCTGTCTGTACGCATATAAGTGATGAGACCAAGCGTACCCTCTCCCAGTATCTCTACGCCCTCATACAAGGTCTGCGCCGCGCGCATTGTACGCGTAGCCGTAAATCCCAGTCTTCGGCTTGCTTCCTGCTGCAAGGTAGATGTAATAAACGCAGGTGCAGGTACTTTTTTGCGATGTCCCTTTTTAATATTTGATACTGTGTATTCAGCGCCGTCCAGCGCCTTTACTATTTTGACGGCTGATGCCTTGTCTTTAACCTCTAGTTTTTTACCGTCTTTAGTAGCGTTAAGACGAGCCGCAAATTTTTTCGCACCCTCTGCAGGTGATAAAAGCGCATCTATATTCCAATATTCATCGGGAATAAACGCATCTATCTCTTTTTGTCTGTCTACAATAAGGCGCACTGCCACGCTTTGCACTCGCCCTGCTGAAAGACCTCTGCGCACCTTGCGCCATAAAAACGGCGACAGCTTATATCCCACAAGACGGTCTAATATTCTTCTTGCCTGCTGCGCATTAAATAAATTCATATCTATATTGCGCGGTGCCGACATCCCGTTTAGTACACCTTTTTTAGTAATTTCACCAAAGGTTACTCTGTTTTTAGAATTGGTATCAAGCCCCAGTAAATTAGCCAAATGCCACGATATTGCTTCGCCTTCACGGTCAGGGTCAGTAGCCAAAAACACTTCGTCGCTGTGCTTTGCAGCGCTTTTAAGCTCTTTTATAAGCTTTTCTTTCCCCTTGATATTGATATAATGAGGTTCATAAGCATTGTCCACATCTATGCCGAGCGAGCTTGCGGGCAAGTCTCTGATATGCCCCATAGAGGCAGTAACTTCGTAGCCCTCACCAAGATATTTACGTATGGTTTTTGCCTTTGCAGGCGACTCCACGATAACTAATTTAGACATCTTTACTTTACCTTCAACCTTTACTTATTACGAACTGTCTGCCCGGTTCTTGCCTTGCTTTGCCGCTAATTTCAAGCTCTGTTAGGCTTGCCATCATACGCGCAGGCGATATCTTGCTAATGCCGCACAATGCTTCGAGCGTGGTTGGCATCTGTGATAACAGCTTCAATGTATTTTTCGCATCTGCGCTTAAAGTAAACTGCGGCAATTCCTCTTTATGTACACTGCTTTTATATTCTAAAGCGTAATACTCTATAATATCACGCGCCTGTGTCACGGGTATAGCTCCCTCTTTTATTAGCTGATTAGTACCGTCCGATAGCTCCGAAAACACACTGCCCGGCACGCTGAAAACATCTTTGCCGTATTCAAGCGCGTGCTGTACTGTATTCATTGTACCTGATGCTTTACGAGCTTCCGCTATACATACACCTCGCGATAACCCTGCAATAATACGGTTACGCTCTAAGAAAAACTGTTTTTGCGCACCTGTATTCGGTGGATATTCGCTGATTGTAAGCCCGTCAAACTCTATAGCGTGCAATAGCGAGCGATTAGATGCAGGATAGCAGTAATCGTGACCAAATGCAAGACACGCCACTGTAGCCATATGCTCGCCCAGTGCCATTTTATGTGCTTCACTATCAAGCCCGCTTGCCATACCCGATACTATTATTACCCCATTTTCAGCTAATTCTTTCGCTATTTGTGCAGTTATTTCCATACCATATCCCGACGGCCGTCTTGCGCCTATCATTGCAAACAAAAAGCTATTGTTCAGCAAATTAATATCGCCCTTATAATACAGCACCGGCGGTGCAGAGGGTATATCCCGTAAAGCTATGGGATACTCTTTGTCGGCATAAGTTACTATCCCAACACCTTTATCCTCACATTCCTTCGCAAGGCGGATAAACTCGCGCGGCTCTGTAGCACAGGCAATTGCCGCCTGCCCTTTAGTAAGCTTTGGAATATCAGCATTTCCGCGCATCTCCAGCAGTTTTAAAGGTGTATCATATTCTTCCAGTACAAGCCCTGTATTGGCAGCACAAAATCCCATTACATTAGCGTACCACAGCCAATTTTCTACGCTCATACCAGCTCACCGCCTTTAAAATGCCACAATAATACGCTTGCGGCAGCGGCGGCATTAAGCGACTCTACTTTGCTTGAAATAGGTATTCTCACTGCTTTATCGCACGCTTCTATAGCTTCGCTCGTAAGCCCTTTTCCTTCATTGCCTATCACTATTCCTACATTGCCTACTGTAAGCGCATCTATGCTCAATAAAGGCACGGAATTTTCAAGACAAGCTGCAAAAGATGTTATGCCGCATTTTTTAAGCTGAGCGACTGTTTGCGCCACTGTAGAGCCAATAATGATATCAAGCCTTAAAATTGCGCCCATAGATGCGCGCAGAGCCTTGCCGCTGTACACATCGGCACACGCTCCGCACAATATTGCACCTTTATAGCCAAATGCCGCGGCACTGCGCAATATTGTACCAACGTTTGCAGGATCTTGCACATTTGCCAATATTACATAGCTACCTTTTATTATATCATTAATTTCACATTCTGTAC
>JAVWEG010000062.1:0-12909 GCA_036641735.1 Oscillospiraceae bacterium | reverse complement strand
GGCAAGCAAAAGGCAGAGCGCAATTTCTTTTATTATGCGCTGTTTGTCAGCTTTTTTCCTTGCATAGTTACAGGCCCGATAGAAAGAGCAGGCAATATGCTGCCGCAATTTAAAAATCCTGTGCCTTTTAGCTACAATCGTGTGGCAGGGGGGCTTTTTCGTGTTTTGTGGGGCTTTTTTAAAAAGCTTGTCATAGCAGATGCCATAGGTAAAGTAGTGAGCGTTGTATTTATCAATTACACTACGTATACAGGGCCTACACTCGTTTTAGCTTGCCTTTTGTTTTCGTATGAGCTGTATTGCGATTTTTCTGCGTGCAGTGATATTGCAATTGGGGCAGCATCGATATTCGGCATAAAGGTGATGGAAAACTTTGCGCGTCCGCTTGCAGCCTCTTCATTTACAGATTTGTGGAGGCGCTGGCATATCAGCCTTACATCTTGGCTGAGAGATTATATTTACATTCCGCTCGGAGGTAATCGCAAGGGCAAAGTACGTATGTATGTAAATCAGATAATAGTATTCCTCATCAGCGGATTATGGCACGGTGCATCTATGTGCTATTGTGTATGGGGGCTGTTAAACGGTGTATATTTATGCGTAGGTAAAGCAACGGCAAAGCTTCGTGTACAAATGGATAAGCATAATCCGCTTTATTATTTCAAAATCCCTCGTTATATTATAAAAAACTGTATTACGTATCTTTTGTTTACTAGCTGTATTGTGTTTTTTGCGGCAGCATCTTATGGCGGAGACATATCCACGGCACTTGGAGTGTATGGCGGAATAATGAAAGGCTGGGAAGCGTTTTTTACAAATGCAGCCACAATGACAGCGGAGCTTACGCGCGCAGGGTTTGCATTAAATACTACTATAGTTGTAATAATTTCGGTGATGATAGTGGAAATGCTTGAGGCGATACACCCTATTATCAATAAAGGCATTAGGCGCGTATTTATACTTATTCGCTGGCCTTTATACTATGCACTTATATTGATGATATTGTTTTTCGGAGAGTTTGGCAAAAATAGCTTTTTCTACCAAAATTTATGACGTAAGGACGTGTACTGCGGTTTTGAAAAAAACGTTTAAATTTTTTCCAAAACGAATATTTTATTTTTTGCGGGCTGCTGTAGCGGTGCTGTTATTAATTCCTATTCTTATTTATATGCTTTGGTTTAATTTTACGGTGGATAGAGCAGGATATTTTCAAGGCGATACCTTTGTACGAGATATTGCCAATATGCTTATCAGCGGTAAAGATGTTTCGGGATACGAGCAGATGGACGAGCGCCAAGTTACTAAATTACTGGTGCAAAATATGTCTCGAATGCCAAGTACTGTGGCGCTTGGCTCAAGCCGTATATTACAAATGAACAGCTCGGTGGCAGGTACTGAAGATTTTTTTAATTTTGGTATGGTAGGCGCCGATTATGCAGATATATTCGGCACGTTTTATCTTTTGTTAAAGGCAAATACATTGCCTGAAAATATCATTATCGGATTTGACCCGTGGTATCTAAACGGTAACGAGGATTTTCTTGATAAGCGCAGCGATAAACAACTTTATTCGGAATTTTTAAGTGAAGAACTTGGCAGAGATACAGATTTTAAACCAAGAGATGACTCGGATAAGTGGAAAGCACTTGCATCTATCGGGTATTTTCAAGGCAATGTAAAATATTATTATCGAGATAAAAAGCTTGAAAAAAAGCCGCAGCCTGTCACAGGTGATATTATGCAGCAAGCTACAGAGATAAAGCGCAGTGATGGCAGCGTACTTTATACAAAAGAGCTGAGAAATGTCAGTGTAGAGGATGCAGACAATGTCGCGCTAAAACAGGCAAGCACGTTTTTGCGTATGGATAATTATGTAGAGCCGAGCGCAGAGCTTATATCAACTTTTGATGAAATGCTGTCTATTGCCAAGAAAAAAGGCATAAACATAATTTTTGTATTACAGCCATATAATCCTACATTGTGGGATAATGTTTTTGGTAGAGCAGAAAACTATCCCGGATTTTTCAAAACAGAAGCTGCGGTGCGCGACATAGCAAAGCGCGCTAATATTCCTGTTTATGGCTCGTACAATCCATATGCAAATGATAATATTACGCAAGCAGATTTTTTTGATGGAATACATATGAAGGGTGAAGCTTTATCGCGAATTTTTCCCGGAATAGATGAAGCAAAAATGGCAATAGAGCAAAATATAATGCCAAATACACCTGATTATAAAGCATTAAAACCAGAACAATAAAATATTTTACAGAGAAAGGCAGTGTTTACAATGGAAAAAACAAAACATTTAATAGACGTGGCAATGGGCAGAGCAAAAGCGGATTTGGTGCTTAAAAATGGTAATGTAATCAATGTGTTTACTGAGGAAATAGTAAAAGCTGATGTGGCTATAGCAGACGGAATGATAGCAGGAGTGGGGCAATACACCTGTGAAAACGAGGTGGACTGCACCGATAAATACATAGCGCCCGGATTTATCGATAGCCATATGCACATAGAATCCACAATGGTAACTCCGCTAGAGCTTGCGAGAGCTGCGGCAATAAGCGGCACTACCACTATAATAGCGGATCCGCACGAAATAGTGAATGTAAGCGGTAAGGAAGGTATGCGTTACTTTTTAAACGCTACGGAAAATTTCCCTATTACTGCTTATTTTATGCTTCCGTCAAGTGTGCCTGCTACGGCTTTTGAAACAAATGGAGCTGAATTTACAGCCGATGATATGCGTGAATTTATGGAAAATAAACGTGTGCTGGGGCTTGGTGAAGTGATGTGCTATCCTGATGTAATAGCAGGCGGCACGGCAATAATGGAAAAGCTGGAGCTTTGCGATAAATACGATAAAATGGCAGATGGCCACGCACCTGGGCTTAGCGGTGCAAGCTTAGAGGCATATGCGGCGGCAGGTGTGCGCACAGAACACGAATGTACCACGTTTGCAGAGGCTGAGGAAAAGGCGCGCGCAGGGCTTAGCGTTCTTGTGCGTGAGGGCTCGGCTGCCAAAAATCTTACAGCGCTTGTAAATGGATTGTTAGACAGCGATTTGCCGACCGATAGATTTTTATTTTGCACAGATGATAAGCACCTTGATGATATTGCACGCGAGGGACACGTACGCTGGAATATTCGTCAGGCTATAAGCCTCGGAATGAAGCCTGTAAAAGCTATAAAAATGGCTACACGTAATGCGGCAGTGGTATATGGATTGGCGCAAACGGGCGCTGTGGCAGCAGGATACAAAGCGGATATAGTGGTGCTGGACAGCTTAAAGCAAGTGACGGTGAATAGCGTATATAAAGGCGGATTGCCTATAGAAAGCTTGCTTGCAAACGCTGTAAGCGTGAAGGCACCCGATGAGCTTTTACATTCTGTAATTTATAAAGATGTAAGTGCAGATGATATTGCTTTATCTGTAGACGGCGAAGCTGATGTAATAGAAATGATACCTTATCAGATAGCTACGCGCCGTTTGCATACAATAGTACCTGTAAAAAATGGCAAATTTGCACCCAATAGCGAATTTACCAAATTGTGCGTGGTAGAGCGTCACGGACGTAATGGCAATATAGCGGTAGCTCCGCTAAAAGGCTATGGCATTACAGGAGGTGCAATTGCTACAAGTGTAGCGCACGACAGCCATAATATTATAGCCGCAGGCGATAACGATGAAGATTTAGTGCTTGCTATTAATGCACTGCGTGAGATTGGCGGCGGATATGTGCTGTGCGGAGGCGGTAAAGTGCTGGATAGCTTGCCGCTCAAGGTAGCAGGGCTTATGAGCGAGGACAGTGCTGTAAATGTACAAAACAAAACAGGCGAAATACTTGAAAAGGCAAACAGTATGGGCATACCGTATTATGTAGATCCATTTATCAGCCTTTCTTTTATGGCACTGCCTGTAATACCGGAAATAAGGCTTACAGATATGGGACTTTTTGATGTAAATACTTTTTCAATTATACGTAAATAACGCTTGATAAGGATTATAAAATGACGGATTATGTACTGCTTTACGCAATGCTAAAGGGATTGTATGACGGCAAAGCAAATGCTTTGTCTTGCCTTGCGAATACAGCGGCTGTGCTAGGTACGCAGATAGAGGATATTTCGTGGGCAGGATTTTATTTACAAGATGACGAGGGATTGTATTTAGCTCCTTTTTATGGTGAAGCTGCCTGTATGAATATTAAAAACGGCAAAGGCGTTTGCGGCACAGCTGCAAAAACCGATAAATTACAGATGGTAGACGATGTGAGCTTATATGCAGGGCATATAGCGTGCAGTGCAAAAACGCGCAGTGAAATAGTATTGCCAATACATAAAAACGGTAAAGTAGTGGGGGTACTCGATATTGACAGTGAAAGCCTTGCGAGATTTACAAATGCCGACGCGCAAGGATTGGCGGAAATAGTAAAGCTGATAGAAGCTTCGCTTGATTTTGATATTTTTAAAAAATAAAAGCTACGAGCAAAATGTTATCATTTTGCTCGTAGCTTTTTGCGGCTTATTAATAAAAATTTTAGTTAAGCTCTTTATCGAAAAACTTTACAGTGCTTTTTATTTTATTCATTGCAGCATCAAATTGCTCGGGGGTAAGGCTTTGCGCGCCGTCACTTTTAGCGTGTGTAGGATCGTTATGCACTTCTATCATCAAGCCGTCTGCTCCTGCCGCTATAGCAGCCAATGCAAGAGGCTCTACCATCCAAGATATGCCTGCCGCGTGGCTTGGATCTATCACCACAGGCAAATGGCTTTTGCGTTTAAGCATTGGTATAGCAGAAAGGTCAAGTGTATTGCGCATACTTGTCTCAAAGGTGCGGATACCGCGCTCGCATAATATTACTTTTTCGTTGCCGCCTGCCATAATATATTCCGCGCACATCAATAAATCTTCAAACGATCTTGAAAGACCGCGCTTTAACAAAATAGGCTTGTCGAGGCGGCCAAGCTCTTTTAATAGCTCAAAGTTTTGCATATTGCGCGCACCTACTTGTATCATATCCACGTCCTCAAATAAAGGAATATGCTCGGTGTTCATTATTTCTGTTACTATGGGCAAACCGCTTACTTTACGTGCTTCGCGCAATAGCTCTAAGCCCTCTGCGCGCATCCCTTGAAAAGAGTATGGCGAAGTGCGCGGCTTAAATGCGCCTCCGCGCAAAAATCCTGCTCCGCTCATTTTCACTGCATTTGCCACCATAGTTATTTGCTCTGTGCTTTCTACACTGCACGGCCCTGCCATCACACTGAAAAATCCGCCGCCTATCTTGTGTCCGCATACATCAATTACGGTGTTTTCCGGATGAAATTTACGATTGGCTTTTTTATATGGCTCGCTCACTCGTTTTACATCTGCTACGGCTTCGCTCGCTGCCACTACATCTATATCCACAGTAGATGTATCGCCTATCAGCCCTATAAGGCGAGTATGCTCTCCCTCGGATTTGTGGATTTTAAACCCTTTTTCTTCAAATTCGCGGCTTATACCGTCTATCTGCTGCTGAGTTGCATTGTCTTTAAAAATGATAATCATATCTATTCCTCCATATTTTGTAATTAATATAAATAAAAAGTGCCGACAGCTTACTGCAAGCTGTCGGCACTTTGATATTTCAAAGCGTTGCGCTGATTTAGCGCGCCTTTAGCGATACACAGCAAGCATTAGCCTTACCAAAATAATAGGTAAAGCCGTAATAAAAGCTATAGCTTGTCGTGTTAAATGTGTTCATAATATCCTCGCAAGATTGAATTTTTATAAGTATAAGCCTTATTGTAAGCATTGTCAATACTTTGAGCGGTTTTATATTTTCAATTTTATTTAATACATTCTTGAATTTTCACAAACCACTGCTCATACTCTGTGCTGTGCAGGCTGTTTTTAAGATGTACAAAATTAAATCCACGTTTCGTTTTAATATCACCTAAATCTATTTGCACTAAGCTTTTGCAAGAAAGCTCTTGCTTGCAGGCGGCACTATATAAAAAAGCTATGCCTAAATTTTGCTGTACCAAATTTTTTATCGCACCGATATTTCCTATTTCACAAATATTGCGAAAGCTGTTTACGGAAAGATTGTTTTCGTTTAGCATTTGTTCCAACACTTCTCTTGTGCCTGAGCCTTTTTCGCGCGTAATAAGCCTTTGGCATAATAGCTCATCTAAAGCATAAGTGCCTGATGCAAAAGGAGAATTAGCACTGCATACGGGTATAAATTCGGCTTCACACAGCAATTTACCGGCATAATCCTCCGCATTAAAAAAGCCTTCCAGCAGCACAAAATCCACTTGCCCTGCAATAAGTCTTTCCAATAATGTTTTAGTGTTTTCCACTTGCATTGTTATGTTGAGGCTTTCATTTTCCAAAATCAGCTTAGAAATTACATTTGGCATAAGATATTCGCCTATTGTCAATGTAGCTCCAAACACAAGCGGCAACGATTTATCGGCTATTTCTCCAAGATTAATGCGTATTTTTTCACTGTCTGCACGCATAGAGCTTGCATAATAAAACAGCTCATCTGCTTGCAAGGTGGGCTGTAAGCTTTTGTTTTGATACTTGAAAAGCTTGCATTTATAATAATTTTCTAAAAATTGAATATGCTGAGTAACAGCAGGCTGTGTAATATGCAGCTCAAGAGCCGCTTTTGTATAGCTACCTGTTTTGTATAATACCAAAAAAGTTTCATAACGATAATCAAGCATAAAATTCTCCTAACTATAAAATTAACTTATAGTACTATCATATATTATAATTTGATTTTATCATAGTGCGATGTTAAAATCAAACTATATTAAAAATGAGGAGAAAAAAATGAAATTAATAAAAAAATACACCGCAGGAATAATCCTTGCGGCGATACTTGCAGCGGCGGCAAATATTATAAGTGGATTTATACCATATAAGCTAATTAGCGCAGGGGTATTTGCGCTACTGATAGGTATGCTGTTAAATCCCATTGTGGCAAAGCATTTGTGCTTTAAAGACGGTGTAAAGCTTGTATCGAAGCAGGTGCTGCGGCTGGCAATAGTGCTAATGGGTATAACGCTTAGCTTTACACAGGTGCTGGAAGTGGGCAAATACTCAATTTTTGTAATGTGCTTTACACTGGCTACGGCATTTGGCGGAGGCCTTTTGCTTGGGAAGTTATTTGGTATGAACTGGAAATTATCAGGTCTTATTTCGGCAGGCACGGGAATATGCGGAGGCTCTGCAATAGCTGCTATTGCACCTACAATTGATGCCGAAGATAAGGATATAGCATATGCAATTTCGGCTACGTTTATATTTGATATAGTAATGGTGATACTGTTCCCTATAGCAGGAAGATATGTTGGTATGAGCGATATGGGATTTGGGCTGTGGGCAGGTACAGCGGTAAACGATACCTCGTCTGTAGTAGCGGCAGGCTATGCGTTTTCTGATGCCGCAGGCGCTTTTGCTATGATAGTAAAGCTTACGCGCACTTTGTCTATAGTGCCGATAGTGCTGATATTTTCGTTTGTAAATGAGCGTATCGAACGCAAAAAAGCGCTTAAAAGCGGTGGGGATATCGCCAAAAAATCTCTTAATTTAAAAAAGATTTTCCCGTATTTTATTTTGATGTTTTTAGCTATGGTGGCTTTAAAAAGCACAGGGCTTGTACCAGTAACGGCAAGTGATTTTATAGCACAATGCAGCAAATTTTTTATGGTGATGGCGCTTGCGGCAATAGGGCTTAAAACCAATTTTAAAGAGGTGGCACATTCGGGATTTAAGCCAATGTTACACGGCTTTATCATTTCTGCGCTTGTGGTAGTGGTATCGTTTTTAGTGCAGATGGCTATGGGACAAATGTAAAATTACATTCCAAGCCCGCGTAAAATGTCTACAGCGCGCTTATGCCCTTCGGGAGTGGCGGCGGCACATAGCTCGTCGTTTACATGGATATTGGCAAATGGGAAAAACGTGTGCAGTAAAATGGCATTGGATATAACACATATATCTGTTACCACACCCACAAGCTCTATTTCATCAGGCTCGCCATCGCACAGCTCTTTTACGCTTGCATATATTTCGGCAGCACCAAAGGTTGGCTTTTCAAGGAAAGCTACGTGCCAAGTTTCGATATTTTGGTATATCGCTAGTGAACCGTATACCTCCCAGCCATATGTGCCTTTTATGCAATGCTCTATAGGCAAAAAGCGTCCCTCGCGTGTATTAAGATAGTCGCTTTCGTGAGTATCAAGAGTAAATAGCACAAAATCATCGTTTTTTAATGTGCTGCTTACTTTGGCGGCAAGTGCGCCTTCAAGCATTTTGGCGGCATCATTTGCCAAAGCTCCCGATACAAAATCATTTTGATAATCTACCACTACCAATAGTTTGCTCATAATTATTCTCCTTGCATTAATTGTTCAGATAATCCACAGCGCCAACCTCACGTCCGCAAGAAATATATACGCGCGGAACGCGGCGGCTAATACCACATAGTATCTCATATACAATCGTATTTGCTTTGTCTGCAATATTTTCTACACTGTCTGCGCCGTCATCGCCAAAAATAGTAGCTACATCACCTGCGTGTACATTTTCAATATCACTAATATTTACCATCATTTGATCCATACATACTTTGCCTATTACTTTGCATTTATTGCCGTGTATTGATACTATGCCTTTATTGGAGAGCGCACGAGGATATCCATCTGCATAGCCGATTGTAAGCGTGGCTATTCGGGTGGGTTTTTCTGTAGTATAGGCGCGCCCGTAGCTCACATCACGTCCGCTATCAAGCGTTTTTACTTGCGCTACTACTGCTTTTAGCGCCATAGCAGGCATTAGCCCTGCCATATTTACCTCGTGAGACGGGTTTTCTCCATATAATATTATTCCGGGGCGCACAAGCTCGTGTGCAAAAGGCGCAAACGCGGCAATACCGGCAGAATTGCAGCAATGCACAAGCTCTATTGTATGTCCGCGGCGCGCAAGCTCTGTGTGCATACTACACAAAAGCTTGTGCTGGCTTTCGGTATATGCTACATCGTCGTCGCTGTCACTGTCTGCTACGGCAAAATGCGTAAACAGTCCGCTTATATTTAATGACGGTAAATTAAATATTTGCACAATCTCGTCGGCTGATTTATCAAATTCACTGCGTGCATCAAACCCTATGCGCCCCATACCTGTATCAAGCTTAATATGCGTATTTACGCATACATTGTTTGCGACAGCGGCACAGGACAGCTCGCGCGCGTATTCAAGCGAAAGTATAGTTTGTGTAATATTTTGCTCGCCCAAAGCCTTTGCGTTGGCAGGTGAAGAATAGCCAAGTATTAATATTGGCGCTTTTATGCCAGCGTTGCGCAAACGCATCGCTTCTTCAAACCCCGATACTGCCAAAAAAGCAGCACCGCACTCCACAAACACTTGAGCTACCTGCACATCGCCGTGTCCGTAAGCATCTGCCTTTACCACTGCCATTATTGAGGCATTGCCACAGCGATTTTTAATTAAATTAAAATTATTTTTAAGCTTATCTAAGTCTATTTGTGCCCAACAGCGACGTTCTTTTTCCATTACTCGCTCCTTATAAATGTTATACGTATATTGTAGCACAAATCAATTTGTGTTTAAACATTTAATTGTAAAAATAGGAAGCGAGTAAACAAGAGCATTAAAGAGCAATATGGAGAAAACAAGAGCAGTACGAACACAAATTAAATAATTGCAAAAAAGGTATTGACTATTTTATGTTTATTATATATAATCAATGTTGCGCCCAATTAAGAGCGCGTAAAAGGTTTACACACGATTTTAGGAGGTATAATATGAGCACTACTACTCTTGCGAAACCAAACGAAGTAGAGCGCAAGTGGTATTTGATTGACGCCGCAGGCAAGCCACTAGGCCGTACAGCGGCTAAGGCAGCCGTTTTGCTGCGTGGTAAAAACAAAGTCACTTACACACCAAACGTAGATTGCGGTGACCACGTAGTCATCATCAATTGCAGCAAAGCTGTATTGACAGGCAATAAGCTTGAGCAAAAAGTCTACTATCATCACAGCGGCTGGATTGGCGGAATGAAAGCTGTAAAGGCCGGCACAATGATGAATGAAAATCCGGGCAAAGCAATGACAATGGCAGTAAAGGGTATGCTGCCGGGCAACACACTTGGCGCACACGCTCTAAAGCGTCTGCGTGTATACGCAGGCTCTGAGCACGACAATATAGCACAAAAGCCAGAAGCTTATAATCTTTAATAGGAGGCATTAGAATATTATGTACGAGACAAAGCCATATTTCTACGGCACAGGACGTCGTAAAAATTCTGTTGCCCGCGTTAGAGTATACAACGGCACAGGTAAAATTACAATTAACGACCGCGATATCGACGATTATTTCGGACTAGAGACACTTAAGCTTATCACACGTCAGCCATTAGTGCTGGCAGGTGCAGAAGGCAAGTTCGATTTAGTAATTCGCGTATCGGGCGGCGGTGTATCAGGTCAGGCCGGCGCTATCCGTCACGGCTTGGCAAGAGCTTTATTGCTTTATGATGAGAATTTGCGTCCTGCTCTTAAGAAGGCAGGCTTCCTCACACGTGATCCACGTATGAAGGAGCGCAAGAAGTACGGTCTTAAGGCTGCACGTCGCGCACCACAGTTCTCAAAGCGTTAATTTTATTTATCGCAATATTACACAGCCCACAGTTTTCTGTGGGCTGTGTTTTTTCATATTAATTTATTTCGCTATTCCGCAGCTTTGCTACATTTTAATGTTCTCTATATCATATTGTCCTTGTACACCAATTTTTGCAAAGCGGCATATAGCAAAGACGAGGCTTTGAGTAGGGCAATTTAAAGTAAAATTGCTGTAAGCTGTCAAAATCTTTAGCTTTGGCAACACCGCGCGCTTATTGCTGTAAAGGCACAGTGCCAAAATATGCGCATATAGCTTCATAATAAATTCGTGCCGCGCGCGCGCATCCTTTAGCGCCTGCCCAATTATATACGTCGTCACTGTTTGTAACAAAGCACTGCTCTACGAGTACAGAAGGGCAAAGCGGCTTTTCTACAATGCCAAAGCTTTTTTGCGTGCGTACCTTGCTATCTGTAATATCCACCATAAATTTGCGCTCACCGTTATAATATGCGTACCGTATGCCACTGCCGCCGCCACGCAGACGATGCTTTGCTTTGCCCATACCATTTGCTATACATTCGGCAAAGCGCATAGCTTCAGCGGAATATAGCCGCCCGGGCGGTGTGGGATAGCACTCAAAGCCGTGAGATGAGCGCGAGGAATGATCGCAATTACCGTGTATGCTGATAAGCAAAGAGGATTTATATGCAATAGCCGTGCTTGCGCGCTTGGCGATTTTTGGATTTTCGCCTTTTTGCCTTGTAAGTATCGGCTTGTAAGAGCTGTCGGCGCTTAATAGAGCATATAATTTATCGCAAGTAGTTTCACATAAAGTAATTTCTTTTATAATACCGTTTGCACCTGTATCAAAATGTCCGTGTCCTGCATCTATTGCCACAGTGTATGGAGGCTTTGTTTCAAGGGGATACGGCTGTGCGCGGTACTGCACAAGGCTTTCGCGTGCAATGTGCAGCATACAGGCGGTGCTTGCGCATATTACGGCAAATGTAAGTATTATTGTGTAAATCAGCGCTATTTTACACCTGTAAAGCACATAAATGTGCAGATGTTTCATTTTGTGATTATATGTCATTGAGCTACCGTGCCAAGCTCATTAAGAGTGCCAAAAGAATATCCGAGACTTTCCCATTCGGTAAGTAATTCGTCCATAATGGCGGCATTGGTAGAGCTGGTGGAATGTAAAAGCACTATCGCATCATCGTGAGTGCGAGAAAGTATTTTATTTATGGCATCTTCGTGTGAGGGCTGGGCGGTTTGCACCCAGTCCTTGTACGCAAGGCTCCATAATACGGTTTTATATCCTAAACTTTTAGCCCATTGTAAATTTTCATTATTAAATTTGCCTTCGGGCGGACGATAAAATTTTAGCATAGGCTTGCCGATAAGCTCAAAATACGCTTCCTCCACATCAGTAAGCTCGCGGCAAAATGATGCTTCGTCTTTTTGCGACATATTAGGGTGGTGATGAGTATGGTTACATACAAAATGCCCTTCGCTAACCATTCGTTTTACAAGCTCCGGATTTTCTTTAATAAAAGGAGACACCACAAAAAACGCGCCTGTGGCATTGTGCTTTTTAAGGGCATCGAGAATAATTGGCATATTGCCATTTTCAAAGCCTGCATCAAATGTAAGATATAGGCGCTTTTGTCCCGATGTGCCGCAATAATATGTATTATACGGTAAAAGCTCTTCAGCGGATAAATTAGGTACAGGAGGCTCGTTTTTCTCTTGGAAAGACAGCCCCCATTCCTGTGTAGATACAGTGATACTGTCGGGCTTGCTTGTTAAAGCAAGTATTGCCGTAAGCGCGGCAGCGGCACAAAGCACGCACCCAAGCAAACGATAAAAATGCTGCTTACTGACACAACAAAACATATTACTCACCTCGTATAGATATATATGTACTCAAAATACATTATATTCATACGAAAAACGAATAAAAAACAGGCTCAAGGCAATGAAATAATTTCATTGCTTTGAGCCTTGCTTTATTATTTTGTTTGCGGCTTAGCGCAGGCGGTACAGGAAGCACAATTTCCGCAGCAGCCTTTACCTTGCTTTTTGCGGCGGCGCATATATAATATTGCGCATATAGCGCAGATTAAAATTAATGCCAATAAAACATAATCAATTAAATTCATAAAACACCTCGTTTATTATATCATACTCATCTAATTCTAAAACGCTTGGATTAGCTTGCGAGGATTTTTATTTCACAGCGGCCGCATTAGGGTTCGTGA
>JAVWEG010000061.1:344-13518 GCA_036641735.1 Oscillospiraceae bacterium | reverse complement strand
GTTCTTGGTATGGTATAATTAATGTTGAATCACAGGCAGAATACGATTGGTTATAGTTCCCTGATAGTTCTTGGTATGGTATAATCTATCACTGACACTGGTATGGCTGTCACTAGTTATAGTTCCCTGATAGTTCTTGGTATGGTATAATATTTTGAGAAGTACACCAATAGGAAAATCTGTTATAGTTCCCTGATAGTTCTTGGTATGGTATAATTAATATTTGTTTGTGCCATAATATCCACTCGTTATAGTTCCCTGATAGTTCTTGGTATGGTATAATCAGCACACAAACGCGCTCGGGGCATTGCCTCGAGCGCGTTTGTGCGCTTTTAAAATGCTGTATTCCAGCTTTAAAATCGTCTGAATCCTTCGGATTATTTTTAAAAAATGCTTAGCTGTTCACATTCAAAAATTGCTTCATCGGGCTTTAGCTTGCCAACCAAAATTTCTATTGATTCATATTGTCTTTCGGTAATTGTTAATAATCGCACAGATCCATTGTCGGGCAGGCGCGAATATAGCCTTGATTTATGCGTTTCTACGGCATCCATACCATTGCATACGCGAGTATATAGTGAATATTGCAGCATATGATATCCGTCTTTTAGCAAAAAATTGCGAAAACTTGTAGCTACGTGCCGTTCCTTTTTGCTTTTCACCGGCAAATCAAAAAACACTAATAATCTCATAAATTTATTCATAGCAATGCTGCTTTGCCTCCAAAAGCAGTGGTAATGCAAGAGTACCGCTGTTAGCCGATGCAATTGCACTAAAGCTTTGCACAGCCTTTTCTATTGCATACGCCACACTATAATTCAAGCCGTTTACAGATATATCCAAATTAAGCAAATTGAAAATACTGCGTTTTAAAAAAGGTGTAAGCTCTTGTGTATCTTCGCTAACATTGCACGCTACGAACATATCTACCACAGGGCGAAATGGCTCTATAAAATCATCTGCCAAATTAAACGCGTTCAGCTCGCTGCAATGATGTAGCCCAAGACAAGGTACAAACCCATATGCCGCTAGTTGCCGCGCTATAGCGCCGCGAAGTATCGCATATCCGTAATTAAGACAAGCGTTTTGCACATCCTCTTGTCTGCGTATAAAATCTTCACCGAAAAGAGCTTTAAAATATATTGCGGCGGCGGCACCTTCTATATGCCCTGCATCTCCGGACTGCACCGAACAAGCCATTTTCCTCAAATAAATAGCCTTGTCCATTTTGCCGCAAAGCGCAAGACATTCCGCTTGGTTTTGTATTTTAGACATTACTATTTGCTGCCATAAGCGCTTTTTGCACGGCACTGTAAGCGCCATTTGCTTTTGCAGCACGGCTGTGTGCCGAGAATGCTGCGCATATGGCAGCATTGCGGCACACGGCATATGCTTAGTATCACACACGTATAAAGTTATTTCGTTTTGCGCCAAAGCTGCAAGTGCTGCGGTGCTGATATTGCAGCGCGCGCTTTCAATAAGCACGCTGCATATATCCTCTAGCGGCACCGTGTGCTTAATATCCGTGCTGATAATAAGCTGCTCACCTTGTATTGATATTTGCGCCGAATTTTCAATCATCAAATTACGGTAAGCCATTTTACGCTCCTATTCATTTATACAGCAATTTTACTTTTGATATTCCTACGCAAAGCCTCGTCTTTGCGTATGCAGCTTGACAAAAGGTTTTGTACAAGGACAATAATACGTCAAGTTGCGATATCATCAGATAAACGCTTATTGCCTTTACTAAAATATTGGCGTGTTTCTCTTTTTACAAAAGAAATATTTCCAAGCAAATCCACTTGACATTTTTGAATATTGGGTACAGTTTTTATCCCCATACCCCTTTTTTCGTATGTATGGTCGTGCGTAAAAATAGCGATGCTTCCTGTGGCAATATCTGCACCGCCGTAATATGCAAACCCTTCTTTTAAGCTTATCTTAGGCGGCAGACTACTGTCTTTTTGTACTAAAGAAAATTCCTTCGGTGTTTTAAAAGAAAAGTGAATTAAATCGTTTGCATATAGCGAAAACACAAAATTACTATCGTCCATTTCTTTCCATTCGTTATAGTTTTTTGCAGCTATTACCGCTTTATTTGGCAAAGTGGGTTTTAGCGTATCTGCCACATATATAGGCACAAAATAGTATCCGTCTTTTTCCACATAAAATACGTCTATTCGTACCATACCGCCATTATTTGCCGCTGCCTTTCCTCCATTTACAGGCACATACAATGTAGTTTTTTCGTATATTTTCACTTTTTTCACTAATGCGCCTTGTCCATTTTTGCGGCTGGGCTTGTAAAACGGTTTTTCAAAAGCTTTTTCTCCTTTTCCGCCAAATGCTTGCAGCCTTGCTTTAAGCGCATCATACAATAACTCATCACTGCCGGGATTGTAATATCCGTCAATCTCACCGTTTTTATCGAGCTTTAGCTCCGAAAGTGACCGTTTAACAAGCAGATTTCCATTGCTAATATCTTTAAGGCTTTTAATTGTCTCTTTGTGCGCAGCTCCGCTCACTTTGTGCCTCGGCATACGCGATACAAATATTGGTTTTACTTCGTTTATCTCTTCTTCGGTATAATTACCAAGCTTCAATTCGCGCAAAAGTTCGCTCGGATTCGAACAAAGACGCGCATCCAGCTCTTTGCGGAATTGCGGCCACGGATACGGTATTCTATTTTTTATTTCACCTGTTACAGGGTGTACCCCTATAGAATGTGTTTCGTTTTGTACATATACTGTTTCTTGGCGCTCACTAAATCGCGATAACTTTTGTATCAGCCCATCTGTAGTGCAAGCGATAATCACCGCATCTACCGCGTGATGTGTATCACCGTCGGCGCGTAATTTGGATATTCCATACCGTTTGCGCAGCATTGATGTGATAAAGCCGTTTACTGCGGTAACGCGTTTCTTTTTGCCTTTGGAGCTGGGCGCAAACGCAAGATTGTCATTGATATAATTGAACATAAAACGCGACATCGTTTTAGTATCCTGCAAATTACGTTCTTTAAATTTTTCGATATCTTCCTTAGATAGTTCACTTTTTAGCAAGATTTGTTTCTTTTTGAAATTGCGTATATTATTATTTGTCCATACTATAAATTTATCGCGCCTATCGCCCTGCAAATATTCAAGCGGCAACCGATTGCCTTTTTGCCTGTTTTCCTCCGCCATTACAAGCACCTTGTTTTTATATCCATCATCAAAGCCGATGCTATATGGTATTATGTGGTCCACCTCTACATACCCCGGCTCAAACAAACGTGAAATTTCTATTTGCTTTAACGAATACAAGCATACTCCGCCTTGCTCCTCGTACAGCTTCAGCTTTACAAGGTCTTGCCCTGTAGCATTTGTTTTGCCAAATTCATTACGTATACGCTCCATAATACGTTCATTGTTTGCAGCATTGTCCTGCATATCTTTATCTAAGCTTTTGCGCTCGGTAAAAGTTTTTGCCATCTCTCGCGCAAGCTCAATGTTTACATATACGGGACCTTCGCCAATACTGCGTATTATCGCATTTATCACCTTAATAGTTTGGGAAATAGCGCGCCGCGCCACAGGGCTTGTGATATTATCCATCTCTTGCACATTAGCAGGTAAATATCTTAAACGCTCGTCTTTGCTATGCCCCTTAAAATTATATCCGGCAGCTTCACACGCTTCGTTGTAATTAAGCCCTTGTTCTAAAAACGGTATTATTTTATCACAAGCCTTTATACTAAGATGCCCAAATTTCGAAAATCCGCTGATATCAAGCAATTGTGTAATATCTTCTTTTTCAAAATCCGCATCTTGTAATGCGCTTAATATTTTGCTGTCCGTTTTATATAATGTAAAAATCTCGCCAATTTCATTTAATTGATTGCGCGACAATTTTGTTATGCGCCCTTTATACACTTTATCGAGTGCTTTTCGGATAATATGGTAGCTTTTAAGGCACACAAATTTTTCCTTATTTTCTGTTGCTTCTGTTCCGTCGCGATACCTAAGCTCGCTAAATAACGCGCTATCGGGCAAACAAAGCTCGCGGCGCAGCTTAGCATAAGTAATAGACGGTGCCGTATGAGCAAGGCTTATCAGCTTATCTCTTTGCTCGCGCGAGAGAGGTAAAGTTTTGCCATTATTAAATATGCGCATATGGTTCACATCTTGTAAAAGCTTAAAATATTCAAACGAATAGCAAGCCTTTGCCGCTCGTTTTTCGTCCGTCTCAAAAAAGCAATTACCTACCATTTTATATATTTGGTCTCCGCCATACGGGCTTTGCCCACCCGGCCCTTGCTCAAAGCTGCGCTGCGACAATAATATTTCAAGATATTCACTTTCTACATCCTCTGCCGCCGCCTTTATTTGAAACTTGCGCTGCGCTGCAAATATTTGCTTTGCTTCGTCTTCCACCATATCGCGTGATACCGTAGCTAAATAGTTTTCACTCTTATTACGTTTACATTCGGCAAAAGCCAAATCCTTGTAAATCATTTCTCCCACTGTGCGATATGCTCCACTTTGCATACGCTCTTTGTTGCCCTGCACGGCATTTAATAAAGCTCCTGCTTTTTTATCGGCGCTATCCGCCTTGCGGTTAGACTTAAATCCTCGCCTTTGCGCCAAATGCAAGAGTACTCGAGCAAATTCTGCTCCACTGAGCGCACGTTCCAGCGCCTGCACTCGTAATAAATATATATCGCTAAGATTTTTATCGTCATACAAATGCTCGAGTTCATCTTTTGTTACAATGTTTTTTTGCACAATTAACGCGCGTATACGCTCTAGCCGAAATTTATGTCTGCGTAAACGTCTGCGCACACCTCGCGCTTCTCTGCGCGGCAAAGCAAGCGATGCCCCGTCCTTCGCGTTTTCTGCCGCATCAAAAATGCGGCTGCCCATAGAAATAATGCGCATAGGTTCTTCGTTTTCATCAAGTGCTAATGTCGCGTATCCCACCGATGCTATACCAATATCCAGTCCTATTCCATATTTCATCACTGACAACCTTTCTTTCCCCTTACTATATATAAACAAATTATACATTTTTTTATCTAAAATTTCAAGCATTTTGGATATTTTGACACTTGAATGTACTATCTTAATATTTTGAAAACAAACAAGTACACTTTTGATTGTCCTACTAAAAGCCTCGTCTTTGCTGTATGCCTCTTTACAAAAAATTGTGTACAAAGACAATAATAAGTTAAGTTGCTATAATATGTGACATATTTAATCTTTTATGATAAACTAATTATATAAAATTATGTTTTCGGCACATAGAGAGGGAGTTTATCAATTGAGTAAATCAAAAAAAATTACTTTTACTATATTTGCAATCTTGTTTATAATATATTTGTGTCTTTCCAATATTATTGCAACAGCATTTATCCCTGAGGAAAAGCGTGTTACAATCGATAAAAACGACATATTACCTATAAAAAATGCACTCGCGTGCCTTGAGGATAATCAATATGCCGCCGACCGTATGGAAACAGCAATGTTTAAAGGCTGGATTTTCGATAAAGGAGTACACAGTGAAAACAAAATTGTACAATTAGTATTTAAATGTGAAAATATTACTTACCGTTCACAGCCTGCCGAGCTTTCGCAAAACACATCTTTGCACAGCTCTTTAAGTGAATTTGAGCCTGACGGCAAAGAAAATTTTCTTGTTTATGTTTCCACTTTACCTATAAAAAACGGTGATTACGAGCTATATATAGAGCAAAATTCAAACGGAGAAATTTGCCGTGTAAACACGGGCGAGGTGTTTCGCAAAAGTGGTGTTAACTGGTATAATATTACGCCTTGTGCGCCCATAGAGCCGCTAAATGCAGACGTAAACGTAAATATAATCACATCGCTTATGCCTATCAAAGCAGAAAAAGATGGCTTGCGTGTAGAGGGTAACGTGTATATAAAAGGCGAAGAAAACGCAGATAACGAGGTGTATGCAGCAGTGAAATTTGTTAGCGGCAAAGAGCTGTGGTATCCTATAAATATTAAAAATTCTATAGACAGTGTTAACGAAACGCGTGATGTACGCACCTTACATTCAGCTTTTAGTGTGCTTTTGCCCACAAAGGATATGGAAAAAGGTGATATAGAAATAAATTTTATCGTTAAACGTAAAAATAAATGTGAACGAGCTGAAACCGCATTAGGCAGATACACCTTGCAATAATTATTAAAGAGGAGAATATTGTGAATAAAATTAAAAAATATATGCCTTTTGTTTTACCGTTTACAATTTATGCTTTTCCTGCAATTTTTTTATACGCTAAAAATGTAAAAGAGGCAAACTTGAGTGATATGCTGCTTCCGATGCTCGCTCTTGTATCTTTGGGATATGTGATATTTGCCATAGCTTATATTGTTTATCGCAGTGCTTTACCTGCTTCGATTTATTCCGCTTTGCTTGGATTTGTAATTTTAAACTATGGGTTTTTTGAAAGAGCAGCTCGCAAGCTACTGCCTTTTTTACGCATATGGCAGCTATTGCCATTAGCAGCGCTTGGCATAGGCATAATAATAGCCGTATTAAATTATAAAGCCACAGCTTGGCAAGAGCCTATTGCACTTTTGTTGACTATTTGCTTTCAAGCGCTTATTTTAGTGAATATTATTACAGCTTTACCCACAGAAATAGTGAAATTAACCGCCACCGAAAAAACAAACGAGTTTGATAATTTAACTTTTGTGTCGGAGCCGACAAGACCTAATATTTATTATATTTTATTGGACGAATATGCAGGATTTATCCAATGTAAAAACGGACTTGGCTATGATAATACACAGCTGGAAAGCTTTTTAAAAAACGAGCATTTCAATATTTCTTACGCTTCTCACAACGACAGCTCATCTACTACTGTAGTAATGACAAATATATTTGCACTCGATTATATAGCCGACGATAGCACTACCTCTGCGCAGATGAGCAAGAGTATAAAATCCGGAATACTGCACGATATTTTAAAGAAAAGTGGATACACTCAGCGAGGAGTGGGAGATACACAGTGGCTTTATATATCAAATGATTTGAAATCGAAAAAGCAAAGCAAGGCAATGACTGATGACGGCGAGGATTTTTGGAGCTTGCTTACAAAAAATATGATTTTCAGCGACCAAAATAATTTCACCGAGCATAGCGGTGTTAATGCTTCAATATTACTGCGGGATATGGATAGCTTTGATACTTTTGCATTATCGCCTAATTCCTCGCAATTTAATATGCTGTATCTTTGCTGTCCGCACCACCCATTTTATTTTAACAGTGACGGATCTCGCAATACTGACGGCAATCTTTTTAATTATGACGGCGACAATGTACAAGGATATATTGCGCAATTGCAATATGTAACTACTCGCATCGCTAAATCCATAAAGAGAATAATTGACAATGATCCAAACAGCATTATCCTGCTTTGCTCCGACCACGGCTTGCGTTTTGGCAGCGCTCTCCAAGTAGAAGAGCATAAAAATATATTAAATGCGCTATATTATAAAGGCGAAGAAATTTTAGACTTTGAGGGCAAAAGCGGTGTAAACACTATGCGCTTAATTTTAAATAAAGAGCTTGATTTGCATTTACCGTATTTGGAGCTTCCATAAATAAAACCGAGCCTGCAAAACATTGTTTTGCAGGCTCGGTTTATTTACAATAATTACTTTTCGCCAAACATATTAAAGCGGAACAGCTTGCTCTCGTCATCGGGATTTTCACATTCCAAACGAGCAGAAGCAACATTGCCGCCCTCTATTAGCTTAGTGAAGCCGATAAGCTGGCAAAGCTTGCTTTTAAGATTTAGGCGATCCCCTTCAGGTGTTACCATATAAACGTCACCCTTACAGGCGGCAAGAACTTCTCCGAAGTCCTTAAAATCAAAATTGTGCATATCAACTGATGCCATAAATAAATCCTCCTATATTACGTACTTCCATTTGACGGCCAACGTAACCCGTCCGGCGGAAACTTTTTCCGCTAAATTTAGTATACCATAATTTTAGTCGTTGTCAACAATAATATTAAAAAGTATTTGTTAAATCCTACAAAAAATTTGTCGAATTTTTGTAATAGTAACTTTCAATAAAAATTTAAGTACAAGCCCTTGCAATGCGGAGCGTTTTTCCTTATAATAAAGGAAGCGTTCTAATAATTAAAAAATTATCAAAGTAAAGGAGCATCACTATGACTTATTCAGAAGAAGTTGAGCATATGTGTCCGCTGACCAAGGGCTGTAACCACGGTCCTGCGCCAATACCCGAAGAAGGCAAATGGGTAAAAGCGTATGAAATCAAGGACATTTCGGGGCTAACACACGGCGTGGGCTGGTGCGCACCTCAGCAAGGCACTTGCAAACTTACACTTAATATCAAAGAGGGTATCATTGAAGAAGCCCTTGTAGAAACAATCGGCTGCTCGGGAATGACACATTCTGCCGCTATGGCAGGAGAAATTTTGCCCGGCAAAACAATACTTGAGGCATTAAATACAGACCTTGTGTGCGATGCTATCAACGTGGCAATGCGCGAATTGTTTTTGCAAATTGTGTACGGCCGCAGCCAAACAGCATTTAGCGAGGGCGGCTTGCCAATAGGTGCAGGGCTTGAGGATTTAGGCAAGGGCTTGCGCAGTATGGTAGGCACTATTTTCTCCACTAAGGCTAAAGGCGTGCGCTATCTTGAGCTTACAGAGGGCTATATTTTAAAGGTTGCCTTAGACGACAACAACGAAGCTATCGGCTATCAGTTTGTACGCGTAGGCAAAATGCTTGAAGATATCCGCCACGGCACAGATCCTAAAACAGCATACGAAAAGAACATCGGCACTTATGGTCGTTTTGCCGACGCTCCTAAATACATCGACCCACGTGAAGAATAAGAGAGGAGGAATAATATTATGGCTAAATTTGAAGGACAAGAAAGACGTATGCCCAAGATTGAGGAATGTCTAAAAAACAACGGCTTAACCTCACTTGATGACTGCCGCGATATGCTCCTCGCTAAGAGCATCGACGTGGACGCAATAGTTAAAGGTGTGCAGCCAATATGCTTTGAAAATGCAGTATGGGCATATACGCTCGGCACAGCTATCGCTGTAAAGCGCGGGCTAAAAAACGCAGCCGAATGTTCTGCCGCTATCGGCGAAGGACTTGAGGCATTCACTATCCCCGGCTCTGTAGCAGAGCAGCGCAAGGTAGGGCTTGGCCACGGTAATTTGGGCGCAATGCTTTTGCGCGACGAGACAAAGTGCTTTGCATTCCTTGCAGGCCACGAGAGCTTTGCCGCCGCTGAGGGCGCTATAGGTATAGCTCGCACAGCTAACAAAGCTCGCAAAGAGCCGCTGCGTGTTATATTAAATGGTCTTGGCAAAGATGCCGCTTACGTTATCAGCCGCATAAACGGTTTCACATATGTGGAAACCGATTACAACTTTAAGACGGGCGAGCTTAGCGTAGTGCGCGAAATTGCTTTTTCTAAGGGCGAGCGCGCCGCAGTAAAATGCTTTGGTGCTAACGATGTGCTTGAAGGTGTAGCTATTATGAAAGCAGAGGGCGTTGAAGTTTCCATTACAGGTAACTCCACTAACCCTACTCGCTTCCAGCATCTGGTAGCAGGCACATACAAAAAATGGACACAAGAAAACAATATGAAATACTTCTCCGTTGCCTCAGGCGGCGGCACAGGACGCACCTTGCATCCTGACAACGTAGCTGCCGGCCCTGCTTCCTATGGTCTTACAGACTCAATGGGACGTATGCACGGTGATGCGCAATTTGCAGGTTCATCTTCAGTACCTGCCCACGTAGAAATGATGGGACTTATCGGTATGGGCAATAACCCAATGGTAGGCGCCACCGTTGCCTGCGCAGTGGCTGCGGCTCAGTGCTAAACCGTTTTTACCTGTCGAGCAAATAATATAAATAAACATCACAATATAAATCCGCTATTAAAACAGACTTAAAGTTTGTTTTAATAGCGGATTTTTAAATACTTTGTATTGCAATATTATAGTCGCACTTTATTTTAATGCACGTATAATTTATAAATACAACAATAAAAATTAATAATTTTAAAATATTTGATTGTATTTATTGCTAATTGGTGTATAATATAGTTAACGGAGGTGCGTAATGTTAGTTGAATTTAAGTTTTCCAATTATCGTTCGTTTAAAGACGAATCCATATTGTCAATGGAAGCCGTAGGTCTCGGAAATTTAAAACAAAGCTTGTTAAAATATAAAAACACAAATATACTGCCGTCAGCTGCTATTTATGGCAAAAATGGCGGTGGCAAAAGCAATGTAATACGTGCTTTTTGGCTTGCCGTACAATTTATACGTAATGCGCAACGTACACAGCACGAAAAAGCCGGTATTCCCGTTCGCCCATTTTTACTTGATGATTATTCATCATCACAAGCAACCTCGTTTGAATTTACCTATATTTCTGATGATATTAAATATGTCTATGGATTTTCTGCTACAAAGCAACGTATTTTAAGTGAATTTTTGAAATGTGCGCCAAAAGGGAAATCCGCTTCTGTTTTCAGCCGTGAAGACCAAACTTTTACATTTCCCGAAAATCGCGATAAACGCATAAAAGAATTAATAAAAGGTGCCGTTGCACCAAACCAGCTTTTTTTTGCTGTTGCCTGCACAATGAATTTCGAGCCGTGCATTAAAGCTATGAAATGGTTTAGAGAAGGCATCTATTTTTCTCAAGATTACAGTGATATTCCCGAGCAAATATTGGAAAATTCCGAAGACCAAAATATTCTTTCGGCAATGGTTTCTTATGCAAAATCTGCCGATGTTGGTATTCAAGACATCAAATTTGAAATCAGCAATAATCCGATAGATGATATCGATAATTTTCCGAATGAAATGCCTGATAGTTTAAAGCGGGCTTTGTCAGACTTTGTTAAAGCTATTTCTGAAACATCTGTTTCGGCTGAAGCTAGTTTAAAAGTAGGCGAAGTAAAGGCAACGTCTTTTCACAAGGGAATAAGCAAGAACGGCGACTCTCAATTGTTTCCACTTGATATCGCAGATGAATCTGATGGCACGCGCAAATTAATAGCTTTTTCTCCTGCCATCGAAAAAGCTTTGTTAACAGGAGGATTGTTTGTAGTCGATGAAATAGAAAGGGAACTTCATCCAATTTTAGTATCTTATATTGTATCAAAATTTCAAAGCCACCATACAAACAAAAATAACGCCCAGCTTATTTTTACTACGCACAATACAGAGCTTCTCAATTTGGATATTTTGCGCAAAGATCAGATTTATTTTGCTGATAAAAGCAGAAAAACCGGCATATCTGAGCTTTATAGCGCTTCTGATTTTTCGACACCAACGAGTGAAAATATAAGAAAAGGATATTTGCTTGGTAAATACGGCGCTACTCCTAATGTTGAGCCGGAGGTAGTAGAATAAATGGCAAGAAATGTCTGTAGAAAATTAAAGCCTTTAATTTATGTATTCTACGAAGGCAAAAGCGAGCAAGCTTATGTCGAATTTTTAAAAGAACAATTTCAAGATACTGCTGTTATCAAAGCCCGTCAATCCGAAGGATTGTTTGAATTTGCAAGAGATAAATTTAAAAACGATATTCACTATAAAAGCAATGCCGAGGTTGTAGATGAAATATGGTTTTTCTTTGATGTGGAAAGCAAAGATATTGACAAATGGGACAAACGATTTAAAATAGTGCAATCATTAAGAAAGCTGAGAAAGCCGCAAAATATTAAAGTAAGATTGTTAATGACAACTGCTTGTATGGAATATTGGCTTATGCTTCATTATGAAAAGCTTAGCCCTACTATCGCCGACACTGCCGAAAAAGAAAAAATGTTAAATAAAGTTAAGCTGAAAGTACCTTCGTACAAAAAAGGCGATTATAATGCGACTGCACAGATTGCAAAGCTTTATAAAGCAGCAATAGAAAACGGCAAATGGACATTACATTGCTTGCAAAGTGATGGGCTTCCCACATTAAATGATACGGATTTTCGCAACGAATGGCTATATAAAAGCAATCGCACTTTTACTACCGTACACGAAGCTTTGGAATTTTTAGAACAACTTTAAAGCTTAAAGCATCAAAGCTCAAGCGTTTTGCTATCTCTCTTTACATAGCCTCTGCAGTGGCTGCGGCTCAGTGCTAATTTGAATATAATAATATAATAATAAAAAGAGCTGCAATTTATTGCGGCTCTTTTTATCGCTCATTTGTAACGTCTTGGATTGTTAGTAAGCCCCAGTATATAGTCCACACTTGTGGAATAATACTTTGCAAGCTGTATTAAAACTCCGGTGGGAATATCATTTTCACCTGTTTCATATTTGGAATATCCGGTCTGCGACATACCTATAATATTGGCAAGCTCCGTTTGCGTTAAATCTCTGTCTTGTCGCAAGTCTCGAATTCTATGATACAAATTATCACCTCATTAACTAATATTTTATATATATTAAGAAAACGATATTGCTTTTTAACCTAATATAGGTTAAAATAGAGAGGTATAATTTGTATTATTATGTATTAATTTATTTGATATGAAAATTATGGTATTTTATTTTGCGTAATAATGTAATTTTACAATTTTAATGTAGTCAAAAAATAAAATTATTTTTCGTTTGTATTGACTATTTACAGGTTATGCCTTATTATTAATGTGGTGATTGATAACTTGAAAGGATTTTGAACGTGTACAAAGAAAACGCATCGTTGCTAGATGACATTTGCAGAATAACAGGCTGTGCATATTTATCAGACTTAGCTGAAGAAGAAATGCGCTATGCTGTATCAGAAGCTGTAAAAAATATTAATCCAATTGATTACTCATTGCCGCAATGGCAAGAAGCTGTCAGTTATATTTTGCGTAATAATATAGCAATAAGCAGTGATGTTGAAGCGAAAAACTTAATTGTAAATTTTTAAAGCCTTATAATTAAAAGGCAACTTTTGTACAAAAAAAGTCGCCTTCCGATTATATACATTGCAAAGCCTTATATTAAAATTACATTCACTCCCCATACTAGTGGCTTTAATATAGTCAAAGAGCGGCTTGTCATTTGTGTAGCAGTCGTTTTGAATAGTATAATAGTTTGATGAAACTCCGCTTGCCTTATGGGTGGGCGGTTATTTCTTTGCCTTGATAA